>JAUVDV010000034.1 GCA_030595125.1 Deltaproteobacteria bacterium | reverse complement strand
AATTTCATACCTTGTCATTTGCTTCGCCTTCCTGGCGATCCATTTTTCAATTGGCTTTTCCATAAGCCAATTATTACGGATGCCGATGGGGCGGACATAACTAACTGCTTATGACCCGGACATCTCCACTGCTCCTTACAGTCGGACACCTTTTCAAGGCGCATTTTCCTGATCCCTGGTAGAATGTTTCCACATGCAAAACGAAAGGTTGGGGAATGAGGTACTTGCTTTTAGTGGCGCTTGCGACCGTGATGGTTTGCGGCGGGTGCTCGGGCGATAGCGGCGGCGGTGGATCGAGTGACTCGAATTCCGACTCGGATTCCGATTCCGACAGCGATACGGATTCCGACACCGACTCTGACTCCGACACAGATACTGACACAGATACAGACATCGACACCGATACGGATACCGACACGGACACAGATACAGATACAGACACTGATTGTCCCCTAGGAGAGTACAGCGGCAATTTTTCCATTAGCACGCAATCGGACGTTGCAACCCTTGCTGGTTACACCTCTATCTTAGGAAGCCTATTGGTCCAGTGCCCTTCGTGCACCGACTTGAGCGAGTTGATTTGCCTCACCTCGGTGAGCGGGGGCTTGTTGATCTACCAGAACGCTGTCCTCCCCAACCTGGACGGGCTTGACGCCCTTTCATCGGTAGGCGGGGTTCTGGGGATTACCGCGAACCCTGCCCTCAATAACGTGAACGGTCTGAGCGCCATCACTTCGGTGGATGGGATCTTGGGGATAGTCGATAACGACACCCTCACTGACCTTGACGGTCTGAGCGCCATCACTTCGGTGGGTGAGGACTTGTCTATCGAAAACAACGTCTCACTTACGAACCTGGACGGGTTGAGTAATCTCACCTCAGTAGTGGGCGGCTTGTGGATCGTCCACAACAACGCCCTCACCGACCTAGACGGGCTGAGCGGTATAACCTCGGTGGACGAGGACTTGCACATCCACGCAAATGCTGCCCTCACCAACCTGGACGGGCTGAGTAGCATCACCTCGGTGGCCTTTGACGTGGCAATCTCCGAGAACGCCGCCCTCACCAACCTTTACGGGTTGAGCGGCATCACCTCGGTGGCCTTTGACGTAGCAATCTCCGAGAACGCCGCCCTCACCAATCTGGATGGGCTGAGCGGCATCACCTCGGTGGGGGGGGGCTTTGAGATCATTAGCAACGATTCCCTCGCCGACGTAGGTGGGTTGAGCGCCCTCACTTCGGTGGCCGGGGACTTGTCGATCTCCGGGAACACTGCCCTCACCAACCTGGACGGGCTAAGTGCTCTCACCTCAGTGGGCGGGGACTTGAGGATCTCCTACAACGACACCCTCACAGACCTGGACGAGCTCAGCGGCATAACCTCGGTGGGTGTGGACTTGTCAATCTCCGGGAACAACAGCCTTACCAACCTCGATGGCCTTAGTGTCCTCACCTCGGTGGGCGTATGGTTATATATCTACAGCAACACTATCCTGCCCGACTGCGAGGTATGCGATGTGCTGGACCAGCTCACCAGCGGACCCACTTCGATAGATGTCCACGACAACCTCGACGACACTTGCACGCCCGTTCCGGGGAACTGCCCCTAAGGCATTTCACGCCCTCGCAGGGGTGCCAGACACATTATTTTTGCATTATTATTGAGCGTTCTGCTGATAACCATTGAATAACAGGTGTTTACGCGGAATTTTCTGGGCGTGTTTGTACCCCAAACGGGCATGTCTGTACCCCAAATGGGTGTGTTTGTACCTCTGTGAGGCCTTGTCTGTAGCCAAAACGGGCGTGTTTGTACCTCTGTGAGGCCTTGTCCGTACCCCAAACGGGCGTGTCTGTACCACTGTGAGGCTTTGTCTGTACCCCTGTGAGGCGATGTCTGTATCAATTTTTGCCGTGTCCGTAGGCAAAACCACGTTGTCAGTGGGCAAAACTGCGTTGCCGGTATCTTGCGGGGCATTGTCAGGGCGGTGATCTGGGAGGTCGACTCTCAGGAAGTGGGGGTTTCCGTCGCCGGCTGGGTCTCGGCGTCTCGGTTCTTGTTCTGCTTTCGCATCTCATCACTGGCGTAGAACTGGTCGTAGCGGTCGGTGTCGTCGTAGAAGGCCATTTCGGCGAAGAGTTTGATTTCGCGCTGGGCGTTGATGGTGAGGGTCATGAGGCGGTTTTGGCGGTCGACTTGCTCTTTGGAGTCGTCATCGGAGGTGATGGCTTCGCCTCGCAGTTTGATCAGGTCGAGCGCTTTTTGCTCCACATCGTCGAGGTAACTGTCGTCGACGGTCTTGCCGCCGGGCCTGACCTCCTGCGCCAGGCTTTTGTGCTTCCTCATTAAGGCGGCCAGGGTGACGATGTCGGTGAGGGTGTCCACGTCGCCGTAGCCGTCGGCGACCATGTCGTAGACCTTCTTGTCTTCTTTGCTGTCCGTGCGTTTGACAATGTAGCGACCCACCGCCATGAGCACCTTCTTGTCTTTTTTGGCCTCGGGCATCTTCAGATTGAACTCCTTGCGGGATTCTTTCTTTTCGGACTCCGCAACGACACGTTCGCCGTGCGTCCTGGTGATCATCTCCAGGTAACCGTAGAATTTGGCCATCAGGGATGTATCGAAACCGGCCTGCGCAAGGGGCGTTTCGTCCTCTTTCTCCTGCGCTAGCAGATTGCTGAATTCGCCGACATGTTTGTCGAAGCCCATGCCAGGGCGAAGATAATCGTCCTTTGTGAGAGCCGTCATCTCATTTTCGATAAGTGTTTCCAGCGCTGGTGAAAGTGTCATTTTGCTCCCCCTTTTGGGTGAAAATTAGGGCGACAATTCGCCCGGAAGCAAATTCATTAGCAACGGTGATCAATGCTGTCAACTTATTGTTATTACGTGCCTTTTGCCGTTTCATGCGGCTGAATTAGTCCGCTATGGCTGGATACGTCACCCAAAAGTGCCAGTTTGTTTCTTCGTGGGGCGACGAGACCGATTGTTCACGGGGGCTAAGGAGTGGGAGTCATTATTGGGTCATTATTGGGGGTCATTATTGGGGGGTAATTATTGGGGGCATTTTCTCTGATACGGAAACAGTTCCAAACCATATTTCTCAATAAAAAACCCAATATCGCCCATAAGAACCTCTTTTTTGTGTTTTTTTTGCAAATTTTCGGCATTATACCCATGTGGCCACCACTAAAAGGGGCGAAAACATGTTGATAGATTTTGAATTCTCTAATTTTCGTTCATTCCGCGACACCACCAAGCTGACGCTGGAAGCAGTTAAGGCATACAAAGAGCGGGAAGAGGAGAATGTGTTCACAGTCGCGAATCAGCGTTTCCTCAAGTCCGCGGGGATCTACGGGCCCAACGCCGGTGGCAAGACAAACCTCGTCTATGCCGTCGCATTCATGACGAGTTTCGTTCGAAATTCTGCCTCTAGGCAAGCAGGAGATCCAATTTCCATCACACCGTTCAAACTGGACACAGCGACAGAGAAAGCACCGAGCCGCTTTCAAGTGACACTCCTCGATGGAACCGAGCGCTTCCGTTACGGCTTCGAAGTCGATTTTCACACCGTACGCTCGGAGTGGTTGTTCGCAACCAACCTGTCGAAGAAACACTCTCGTGAAAGGACGCTCTTCCTGCGAGAAGGCGATGAAATCGACGTGAAGCCCGGTGGCATCACCGACGCAAAAGATCTCAAGAAGCGCACGCTAGAGAACGCCCTTTTCCTCTCGGTGGCCGCCCAGTGGAACGAGCCGACCGCGCGCCGAGTTCTCGAGCTCATGAATCGAATACGCCCAATCTGGGGAACGCGCGACAATGATTTCCTGAGCTTCTCCGCGGAATTGGCGACCTCCAGCAAGGCGGGGAAGGTACTCCTTGAGGCATGCCGATCTGCTGATCTCGGCATCGAGAACATTCGGGTAGAAGAGCACGATTTCGATCCCAATGTGCCGGGTGTTCTGTCACAAATTCCGGCACTCAAGGTCAAAAACGGGGAAGGTGACAAGCTCGTCGAGATGCGCGTTCTCATGGAGCATCCAAAGTACAATGGTGATGAGATTGTCGATCGCGTATCGTTCAACCTGATGAAGGAAGAGTCGGAGGGGACGAGGAAGTACTTCAACCTGATGGGGCCGATCCTGGACACATTGCAGAACGGGTACACCGTTTTCATCGACGAGCTCGAGGCCAAGCTCCACCCCTTGCTAACGCGCTCTATAGTTCGGCTTTTCCACACGCCGGAAATCAACAAGAACAACGCACAGCTCGTCTTCTGCACTCACGACACGGGGCTCCTGTCGAACGGGGGCTTGCGCCGCGACCAGATATGGTTCGTCGAGAAGTCGGCCAGGGGAGCGAGCACGCTCTACCCCCTCTCGGATTTCGCGGGTGTCCGCAAGGACACCCAAATCGAAAAAGGCTACATACAAGGGCGCTTCGGAGCGATCCCGTTCCTCGGCGGCACGGATGCGCTCGACCGCTTGATGGAGGGCTGATCTTCATGGGCAAGCCGTTGAAAACTTCCGACAGGGACAAGCCCTGGGCGTCAATAAACCGACCGCGAAAATTCGGCAAGACACCACAAAGAACATACTTCCTCATCGTCTGCGAGGGGGAGAAGACGGAACCCAACTACTTCGAGGCATTCCGTGACGACCTTCCGAAAGGAACGGTGAATGTCGAAATCCACGGCGAGGGGATGAACACGTTGAGCCTCGTAAACCGAGCCCGCGAGATCAGGGAGAACATGGAGCGGAAAGAACGCACCGTGGACAAGGTCTGGGTCGTGTTCGATCGCGACAGCTTCCGCCCAGACGATTTCGACAACGCCATCTCGAAAGCCGAGAGCCTTGGATACGGCGCCGCGTGGTCGAACGAGGCCTTCGAGCTGTGGTACCTCCTCCATTTTGAGCTTCGTACCACGTCGATGATGCGAACGGATTTCCAGCAGAAGCTGACAAGACACCTCAAACGGGCATATCAGAAAAACGCTTCAGACATGTACTCCACACTGAAAGACAGGACCGATCAGGCTTGTGCAAATGCACAGCGACTGGTCGAGCTGAATGAGGGGATCGCCCCTCACAACGCCAACCCGTGCACGCACGTCCACGAATTGGTGGCAGAGCTTCGCGCGTTGGTTTCTTCCTCTTGTGAAGAAAATGCCGGCTAGCCGGTCCTGACCCAATAAAAGGTTAACGCCTCCTTCTTCAGCGCCGCCGTCTGCGAAGCCTGAGGTACAACAAGAGAGCGCCGAGAAAAAGGATGAGTGATATCTCCAGGGCCTTGACGATGAGCCGCCCTGTCCCATCGTCTGTTTCCGAGTATTCCTCGGCCCACGTGCGCGCAGCCTCGTTTTCAGGATCCTCCTGCGCGATCCGTCGGTAGAGTTCCTCATCGAAGGCGCCGCCGGCTCTGAGGGTCTCCGCCTCCAGCCAGTCCAACCTCGCCCTCGCCTTGCGCTTGCCGTCCGTGTTCGGCGAGGCCACCCGGAAAGCCATCAAGGAAGCCTCTCGCGCTTTTTTCAGGCGACCCTCCTCCTCGTGGGCGGTCGCCAGATCGAGAAATCCGCCGGCCATCTCGTGACGGCGGATAAACATCGGATCATCCCTCAGGATCAACCTGTACCTATCCTCCATCTTCCCGAGATCGCCCTCGGCTTTCGCGCCAAGCCCCTCCGAGAAGAGAGCCATCGCGCCTGCCCCCCGCTCGGAGTCCCAGTGCTCGTACAACTTCTCCAGCCAATACTCGACATCGGTGCCCTCCGGCGCCTCATGGCCGAAAGTATTCTCGAAGGCCCGAAGAGCCGACCACTTGACGTTCTTGCCATAATACTCAAGACACTTGCGCGCTGCGTTGCGCACGAAGACCGATTCGTGATTCGCCAGTGAGAGGGTTATCTCCACCGCATCGAGTTCGTTGACCGATGCGTAAGCCTCCAGAAGCTGGGCAAGTCGTCTCGGGTTCTCGATCTGCTCGATCTGCTCACCGAACCGTGGATTGCCCATATCCCGAACCCACTTGACCGAGAACATGTGCAGCTCCTTGTCCTTGCTGCCACGACCGTATACCAGCGCGGGGATTACCTTCATGCCGTTCGACTTGAACATTCTCCCGATCTCTTTCCTGAAGATCCCGGCGTGCCTGCCCGAGAACTCGAGAATCACCTTGTATCCCGCCATGGTGTCGAGACCGTTGAGAGAAACCAGCATTCCCATGATCCGAATAGCCGCCCGCGTCCCCTCGCCGTAGTTCTGATCTTTCGGATCCATCGCCAGCAAGGCTCCGAGCAGGCCTCCTTGCGATGCCGCATCCTCGTTCTTCATCTTTCGGCGCGCCATCTTCACCGACTCGCGTATCTGGGCATTCCGCGCGCCATGATTGCTCCAGAGGGCCTGACGCAACGCCTGCTCCGAACCGGGCGCGTTCTTCTTGAGTTCGAGTGCGGCCGCCACTCGTTCGGATCTGTCAGGGGAAGTCATCTTGCGCGAAATGGCGTCCACTTCTTTTGCGCTGAGCCCGAGAGCCCGGGACATGAGGAGGTCAGGAGTGCCGCCCCAGTCCTCGTAACGATCGGGGTTCTCGCACGGACCGGAGCGTTCTACCCGCTGGGCCGCAGCGCCCACGGGAACCAGCGTAGCCGCCAGAAAAGCCAGCCTCATCCAGCTTCGAACTTCCATATCGAAATTTCATATCACGTTCGCGCGTCGATACCTATATACTGTCTTGATGCTGGAATCTCTGGGGCGATTGCTGGACGATGCATGGGCCGATCTCGATGTCGGCAATTACATGGGCGCGCGGTCGAAGGCCCGGCGGGCGGCAGTCGATCCATCTCTTCGCCCCGAGGCGCTTCACCTCCTGGGAAGAATTTCCCTCCAGCGCAACACGCCCGCACAGGCGCTCGCCCTCTTCGAAAAGTCCCTGGCCCTGGGTTACGACACGCCGGATCTGTATTACGACATCGGTCTCTCCCACGAGCACCTCGGCAACACCGCAAAGAGAACTGCCGCCTTCCTGGAGGTTCTCGACCGTGACAGTGGCTACGACATCGATCTCCCTACTCACCTGAGCGAGGATCTGCTCGTCGGAATCGCGGAAGAACTGCTTGGTGAGTTACCCGCAAAGATCACCGAAAAACTTGGGAACGTGCCCATCCTGGTGGACGACCGGCCTTCCAGGGATCTGGTGGCCGACGGCTTCGATCCCAGAGCCCTGGGTCTTTTCGAAGGGATCCCCTTCCCCGACGAAATCTCGGCCGGCCCCGCGCTCAACAGGATACTTCTGTTTCGAGTCAACATCGAGGCGTTCACCTTCAGCGAGAGCGACGCCGTGGAGCAGGTGCGAATAACCCTGTTGCACGAAATCGCGCACTTCTTTGGAATGAACGAAGACGAAGTCACCGCGCTGGGACTGGGGTAGTACTTCGTCTATTGAAACCGTTCTCATCCGGTGTTTGCCCTCCCTCTCCTTCTTTATCCTTGTGCTGTGGAATTATGGTAATCTTGTTTTACAAAAGACATGGAGCTGTCATCCAATAATGGGTGGTTGCTCGAAAACCCCACTTTCGAGAGGGGAACTTAAGGGAGAAACTACAATGAAATACTTCTGGTTTGTTTTGTTGGCCATGGGCCTTGCCCTTAACGTTGGTATGCTCGCTTGCTCCAGTGACGACGCCGGCGGTGGCGATTCCGACAGCGACTCCGACAGTGACTCCGACAGCGATTCCGACAGTGACTCCGACAGTGACTCGGACACGGATACAGACACCGACGCGGACACGGATACAGACACCGACACGGACACCGACTCGGACACGGACACCGATAGCGACACTGACACGGATTCGATTGTCGTTTTGAACACAAGTGGAACCTTCAATACCTCCTGTGTGGAAGTAGGTGTTGGCGGCGATGCCAATGCCATGGGGAGCACTGAAGATGGCGGTGTCATCAAGATGCTCTGGAACGACGGTGTAGAAACTGCGTTCAACGTGGAGATCTACGCTTCTTTCGGAGCGCCCACGACCGCAGGGACGTACCCGATAGATGCCAATGAGGCCGATTATTCCACATGTGGTCTGTGCATCATTGTGGTGGACGGCGTTACCAACTACATGCCCGTAGCCGGCAGCGGATCGATCATCCTTACCGACTACGAATTGAGCAATCCGGTCGGCAGTACCTTTACGGGAAGCCTCGATCTCACCATGCAGGAAGTTACTATTGATGGCACCACGTTGGTCACGACACCCGTTGCAGGCGGCTGCACCGGAACCCTCACAGCCGACTGGACCGGCAACGTCATCGACTTCCCCGCAAAGTAATTGCGGCGCCCCCCTGCGAATCCTTTATTCCTGGAAGCAGTACACACGCATCGAGGCGGTGCAGCCCGATAAAAACTGGTAGAACCATTCGTCGGTGAGAGAGGCGATCCCCGTAGATCCCTCATAAGTCGATGACGAAGACGTCCAGCTGTTGCAGGTGCTGAAGACGGTGGGCACGATGGTGACCGAGGAGGCCCCCGACCAGACGCCATAGTTCATCTTGTAATCACCCGAGGCATTGACGTTGATGGGGGTATCCAGTGCGCTGCCCACCAATATGCCGTCAGCCGTGGCGTTCAACAGGACGTTGTCCACCCGCTTCCACGGAGTTCCCGTCGTGAAGCGCGATGCTGCTGAACTGCCCAGCGTTGCTAGCATGGCCGTGTAGGCACCTCCCGGCAGGTCGGCCGCGATGGCCTCGTTCTGACAGATGGCGTCAGCGCCGGCGATCCCGAGACCGGACGAGGGCGACAGGCTTGCGTCGGACAGGAACGCTATGCGCCCAACGGTTGGAGGGGGAACCACCTGTGTCTGATGGTCTATCCCGAAACAGTAGAGATATACGCCGGTGGTGCATGGGACTTCCATCCCCCTGTTTGTCCATAGATTGGTGGTACACCAGGGGCCTCCACCACGTGTGGAACCGGACGTTGAGGTCCAGTTCCCGCAGGTCCCAGTCGTGGTGTCGAGTGAGCCATCCATGCCCGTGCCTGTCACCGCCTTTGTAGTGGTGTTGACCGTATTTCCATCCTCGTCGAGGCTGAGCGGGTGGATAATACGGCCCAGCGCGATGTCGTTCACTGTGTCGGCGAACGGTTTTCCGTCGGGGCGGATCCAACCCCGGGCTCCTATGAGACGGTCGATAGCGTCTACGCTCGTTGTTGACAGCCAGGCCACGTAGGTGCGTCCCGGTGGGAGAACACTACTACCGTCGGCGGCACTCTGACAAAGGGCGTCGGCACCTGAGATACCACCCAGACCTGAAGGGGTAATCCCCGTGCCGGCCAGGGTGAAGACATAATTGGGCTCGCACGACATTGTTGAACTTACGGTCACGTTATCCACGTACCAGAACCATCCCCAGACAGCCCCCGTGGTATAGTAAAACCTCAGGCGGAAACTATCCCAGGGATCGATGTACGGCGCGAGGGAGAAGCACTCGTGGGTTGTGTCGGTCAGACTCTCGTTCCACTCCTCGATGGTGACCCATGGAGCAGTTTCGGTTCCAACTTGAATCTCAATCCGGGCGAGATCTTCCGTGCCTGGGCTCGCGTCTCTATAATAATGATCGAATGAGACGGTCACTTCCTGGCAACCGTCGGCCTGGTGCCACGGGGTGATCAGGGACTCCTCCATGAAAACACCATCGCCCGCAGTGTCCGAATCGACCATCATAAACCCGTCTTCCATCATGTGAAATGGGACGGAAAGATCGTTGGGTGTGGTGGATACATACCAGGTCAAGCTGTCCGAGTCGCCGTCCTCGACGTTCCAGTTCCCCGGCAGTCCGCCCCCGCTAAAATCCTCCACACCGTCAATGTTGCACGCTGCTGTGCAGCTACCGCCCGAAGTGATGTCAATATCGTATTCCCCCTCGGCTTCGTCGAGGCCGTCCACCACAAAGAAATATGTGAACCCTCCAAGAAGGCAGTAGTTCTCGATGGAAGTGGTTTCCTCACGGACGCACACGTCCGATTCGCAGCCTTCCCCGAGGTCGGCCAGGATGATGATTTTCATTGATGAGGAGACGTTCGAGATCTCCGCTGTGATCATCTCGTCGTCTGCCGGTGTGTAGGAGTACACGATTTCGGGTCCGGTCTCTTCCCACTGCGGTGAACAATCGTATGCGTCCATGCATATCTGTCCGCCGGCGGTGGAGCCCGAGTCACTGAATGGCAATGAATCTATCTCGATTGGATTGGCGCAGATGGGGTCACAATCCGTGTCGGTGTCGGTGTCGCTGTCGGTGTCTGTATCCGCGTCCGTATCCGTATCCGTATCCGTATCGGTATCGGTATCCGTGTCGGTGTCCGTATCGGTGTCAGTGCCGTCCCCCACTTTGTACTCATCGAGGCCCAGCAAGGCGCTGCAGCCGGTCAGAACAGCAATCAGCCCAACAATAATTATTCTTGGCAGCATCTAGAACCTCCCTACTATCTGCAGCCACCCGCCGTTCGGTGTCACCGACGGCAGCAGCGCCACTGGCGCGTCTTCCGTCTCGCCCAGCCCCGGCTCCACGAAGAATAGCACCACTCCAGCCACGACCCCGGCCGCTGCCACACCCGTCAGTATAGTCGACGCCAGCGCCAGATTTTTGGTCGAATCGAGTTCCCCCTCCTCACCCGGCGGGCAGATCTTGTCCGGGCAGTTCGTATCCAGAGACCCTTCCCTGGACATGGCCAACCCGCCGGTCACTCCCGCGCCGATCCCGGCGCCTACGCCCACACCCAGTGCCACCCAGGTCCATAACCGCCGTCCGGACGCTTCTTCCGGAGTCTCCTCCTGCTCCTGCGGGAGAGAGGGCTCGGATCCCTCCACTTCCACTGTCGGGGCGTCGTCCTTGCCCACCTCCAGTACTACCTTCTCGCCTCCGGCCACCTTGACCACCCGGTCGAGCAACCGCCTGCTCCCCAACTCCACCACCACCTCGTGCTTTCCCAGGTCGACGAAGATTATCCCCGGGTGCGGTGTCTTGCCCCGCTCCTCCTTGTCCACCAAAATTGTCGCGCCGTCGTCGCCCCCCTTGATCACTATCATCCCCACCAGGGCGTTGAGCTGTTTGATCTCGGACTTGACCTGCTCCAGTCGGTCATCGGGAATATCCTCCCCCCCCTCGACAAGGTAGCGGGTGTACGCTTCAAGCGCGGCGGCGTAGTGGCTAAGCTCGCTCTCCACCTGCCCGATGTTGTAGAGCAACTTGTACGTGGGTTTCAGTTCGTACGCCCGGCCGAAGGCTATCGCAGCCTGGTCGAACTTGTGCTCATTGTACAGCGCCAAACCCTGCTTGAACTGTACTCGCGCCTCTTCGTCACTCTTGTCGGCCCAGGACGTCCCGCACAACGCCATCGCCAGAACCCCCGTAAATAAGCAACCAAATACCCGCATATATTCCTCCGTTTTACCTCGAAATCCCAATATGGCTAAAAAGAAATCATCGAAAAGTCGAGGGTGACTTCCACATCGGTCATCAGATCCCCGCCCTCCAGATCCATCTCCACGCAGGTTGTGGCGACAGCATCATCCAGATCCGGCTCGGGCGATTCGGAATCTGCGTTTCCGTTGCTGTCGAGGAACGCCCAGAGAAAAGATTGCCCGACGGGAACCCCATTTATCGCGAAGACCCGGACGGCGCCAGCGAAGGACAGATCCAGGGATTCTTCCACATAGGAGAAGTAAACAGGTGGTGAAGTTGGACCGCTGGGACATTGCTCCATAAACGCAAAATGGACATCTCCGACAGCGTACGAAGAGGCGTTCAGCCCGTTTGCGATGGTCACCGTTCCGGACACGTCCGCGGTTGATCCCCCTCCGTCGGGAGTCCCTGCATCATCATCGGTTCCTGCGTCCGTTTCGATATCGGCGGGCTCCCCGTCGGTGTCGTAGAAACAGGCCGTTGCCGACAAGAAAACCGCGCCCAACACTGCTATTTTTGCAAGGGACATCCCAATTACTCCCACTTAAAGCCGGCCTCCATCATCTTCCCCTTCCCCTCGCAGGGGAAGGCCGGGATGGGGTCAACGTCTACCCGGCGAAAACGTAGCGCGAAGCCGTTGTCATGGCAAGCCGTGGGACGAAACGCTTTCTGCAACGAGATGACGATGACCGCGTACGCTCCACTTACTATGCATGGAACAAGAGCCACAATACAGTCGCTTGAATCCAATTTCCGGCTCACAAACTACCCGGAGGACGACCTGGAGTTACTGCGAAAAACCGCCTTTAAATCGAGTGATTTGGCTGAATCTCCGGCTGCTTTCTGAGGAGAAAAGATCACCTGTTTTCAAAAATGAATGGTACATCGCCTGCGGATGCCATTCTTGCAATCCTTCATCGATTGTGTAATAAAACAACCGCACTATAATGATATCAAGAGTCGACATACCGGCCTCAATCCTCCTCGTAGATGACGAGTCTATGGTCCGAAACCTCCTGGGCAACGCACTCAAATCAGACGGCCACGACGTGGTGACGGTTGGTACCAAAAAGGAAGCGTTCCAATACTTTTCAGAAGTAAAATTTGATCTTATTATAGTGGACAAGAACCTCCCGGACGGCTCCGGTCTGGAGATCATTTCCGGCGCGCGGAATCTGAACATCGACGCGGAGTCCATTGTCGTCACCGGCTATTCCGACGCCGATTCCGCAATTGAGGCCATCAACCTGGGTGTGTTCCGCTACGTGCTGAAACCCTTCGATCTGGACACCCTCCGCGTGGACATACATCAAGCCCTCGAGGCGGGCAGACTTCGCACCAACCTGAAGGATACCAACCTGGAGCTGGAGCGCGCCAACTTCGATCTACGCGAAGCTATCGTCGGTATGGACGAGTCCGAGCGTCGTCGCATGCGTGCGGAACGCCTGGCCACCGTCGGTTCACTCGCCGCCGGGGTCGCCCACGAGATCAATAACCCTCTCGGCCTGCTCAGCATGATCATCCCTTACACGGTGAGCGAGCTTGGTTCCCTGCTCGAACCAGGTGTTTTTGAGCAGAAATCTGAACAAAACGCGGCAGCTCTTGCCAGAATGCACAAGTCTCTTCGCTCCGCCCAGGAAGCGGTGGAGTTTCTGATGGGGCTCTCCACGGACCTCCACTCCCTAGGAAAACCGGAGCAGAAGCACCCCGTCCCGGTCAACCTCAGAGACGCCGCCGGTTCGGCCCTTCGACTGATCCGTCACCAGCTCAAGAACAAGGCCAACCTGGTCGTCGATATACCCGAGGAACTCACAGTGCTTGGACACTCCAGGAGTCTGGTCCAGGTGTTCATCAACCTGCTCACGAACGCTGGAAAGGCGATCACCGAAGAGGACGCCCCCGGTCTCAACGAAATAGCCATTCGGGGCAGACTCGAGGAACGTAAAATTATAGTCGACGTTTCGGACACCGGAGTAGGGATACCCGGGGAAAACATCGACAAGATATTCACCAGGTTCTTCACGTCAACCAGCCCTGGCGACCAGATAGGTTCGGGCATCGGGCTGTCCATAGTGCAGGAGATCATCAAGGAGCACGGCGGCACCATGGCGGTGTCTAGCGAAGAAGGAAGCGGAACCACATTCACGATAACGCTTCCGGTCATAGCGGATCGCCCCTCGATGATGGGCATCCCGGCGGTGGCCAGAGCCGATGCAGCGGAGATGACCCGCACCCGGCGAAAGATCCTCTTTGTGGATTCCGAAACCGGCAATCTCGAGGCCTACGAGGAATCCTTCGGCCAGCTGCACGACGTCCATCTCTCCAGAACGCCGCAGGAGGCCAGGGCTCTGGTGGATGAGATCAATGAGGACCTTGACGTTATAGTGTGCGAACTGGTCCCGGGCGGACACCCCCTGGCCGAGTTCCACAATAACATTGTCCAGACGTACTCCGAGCTCAAGGACCGGTTCATCTTCCTGGGCGATCCGAGCCCCCTGACCGATGAGTGTCTGGAACAGGGACGCAATGTACTGCTCAAGCCCGTCAGGCCGGCCGGTATACTTGCCGCAGTATACAAGATACCGCCCCGCCGACCTTCCTCGGACTGAAACCTCAAAGGAAAAAGAATCGATAGCCCAGGTTGAAATACATGGGTGACAGGTTCCCCTCGAGGGTCTCCATAGATCCAAACAATGCGAGGTACTCGACCTCCACGAACACCACACCCGGACCGAGACCAAATTCCAGAGCGACCGAGCCACCCAACCCGAAAAGAAAATCACGCTCATGGGAAGTGGTATCCAGGCTCGCCATTTCGAGCGTGTTGTCCACCATCACCGCCGCTCCGTGGATCGCAGCCAGTAGCCCCCACCGTGTTCCCAGAGCAAATCGATAGAACAGCATGCCGCCAAAAGGAACGATCCATGTTTTTGATTCCATACCGGCAGACGGAGTGGCGCCGGAGCCCACCGACGAGCTTTCGGTACTTCTCGAAAAACCAATCTGAAGACCCGCTCCCATGCGATGATTTCCAATCGGAAGTTTGACACCGAAGTCCACCGCAAGATCGAAAGCGCGCATGGATCCGAAATTCCAGGCAAGGCCTCCCTTGAGCGCAGTGCTCAGCCAGGGGATCTCAGGCGATGCGCTGATCTCATCATCCGGCGGCACTTCGGGGGGTGTCTCTACCGTCTCTTTTTCCGTCCCGGGCACAAGCACCAGATCTATTGCCGCCGGCGGCAGATCGCTTCCTTCCACTGAAACCCCGATATTCACTTTGCCCTCGCCCTGGGCAGGGGGATGGTAGATCGCCCGAAAGGCGCCACCACCCATCGATTCCAGACCGACGACCTCTCCGACATCGCAATGAATCTCGATGGCGGCGTCTTCATCCATGCCACCGTCTTTTCCCACAACCACCGCGAAAAGGGAGACATCCCGAGGATCATCCATAGCGATCTTTTTTGTCTCTGCGAACACGGCGGTCCTTGGAACTTGCGGCAGGCGGAGATCAACATCCCCGCCCTCGCCGTCCACGCCTTTCATGATTCCCGGCGGAACCTCCACCTGGATCTTCGCCACGCCCTTTTTCCCGGCCTTCACCGGGCCGAACTCCTTGCCTCCAATATTGATGGTCGCCTCCGCACGAGGCCTTGTCTTGATGACCGCCTCCCCACGTCCGATCAACTGGACTGCGGCATAGCCCCACACCGGACCGTCGGCAGTCTCGATCATCGCGGCGATCACATCCACCCTGGGTATGTATTGCTCGGGGGGATTGTAGACCGCTGTTGCCCTGTCATCGGACACAATTTTGACCCCCCGCACCCTTCCATGTTGGGCGAAGAGTTTGATCTTTCCCTTGCCTCCGGGGAGATTGACAGACACATCAGCCTCAGTGCGTTGTCCAAGAAGTATAGTGGAGGGAGTCACCGTGACGTCCAGTTCGCCCCCCCTTGCAGCGTCCGGCAGGCTCACGTCAACACCATCTACTTCGTCGGAAACAGCGCCATGGGAAACTGCAAACAGAATTGCAAGAGCGATGCCCATGGACGTGGTTCGCATCAGGTATCGCCCGTTTTCTTTGGTGCGCCCCAGTTGATATCTATGCCCTCGATCTTCGCGCGTGGGTCGTGCGTGACGCACGGAAAGACTCTTCGTTTTTCTCTCCCCGTGACATCCTCGGTTACAACCACGATACGGTTTTTACCGGGGCGAAGGGGCACCCTCACAACGAATCGACCATCCGTTTGAACTGTCCCGCCAACAGCGTTGACCCTCACGCTGGAACCCGGTGTGGTTCGACCTCTGACGGTATAGAACGGTTCCTTCTGAGTTATGCACCCCGGGTCGGCAACGCGGAGCAGCACATCCACCGGAATGGCCAGCGGACTCGACGGGGTTCCTCCCGCGACCACCGACTGCATTCCTGCCGCGACCTCCACCTTCCGCCCTGACGCGGACAGATCCACCGAACCTGTCTCGGTTGCGACCGCCACTGTCCCGCCGGTGTTCATGATGGAAAACTTTCCGGCTCTGACCTCGGCCACCGCGTTCCCGTTCTCGTTTTCGATTAGGAGTACCCGCTCGCCGCCCTCGTCGTAGTTGACAGACGCGCGACCGCTGACGAGACCCAATCGCTGTACCGAACTGGACAGCTCGCGCACCTTTATCTCCGCCTCCTGTGCCAGTTCGACCACCGAGCTCTCACCCACCTTGATGGTGACGCTGGACTCCTTGTCGGTTCGCACCGCATCGTCAACGCCCAGCTCCTGGCCGGCTACCACATCAACCCATTGCCCATCGGTCTCTCGAGCGACCCGCCCTCTTACCTCAACCACCTCAACTGTTCTCGAGATCTCCGGGCCTGGCGCCGCATCCTTTTTCTCATCATCGTGACCGACGACCGCCTCTGGCTCGGAGGTGTCAACCGTGGGGACCGCAGGCCTGGACGCAACCTCATCGTCGTCCATCAGCACGTGGGACACCGCGAAGCCAACCCCAATGAGCGCCGCGACTATCAGCAGGTATATGAAAACTCGCCCCTTCATGAACGCTATTTATTTTCTTTTCGCATCTGCGAGACCGACCGCCTGAAATCGAACGCCACGCTCGCTTCGTCATAGGGCGCCGCGAGCACACCGCGGGCACCCAGATGGATGGCCTCTATGGTCTTGTCGAGACCTCCGCGCTCCATTGTCGCTATCGCTCCCAACACGCCCGGCGAATGCGTAAATCGGACACCCTGGCTCTTCAGGTCATCGGGGCGGGCAATAACCACCTCGAACGGATAGCTCCCGATACTTCCGAGGGCATCCTCCACGTTGGTGTAGGCGGCGACCTCACAACCCAACCCGAGCAGCGCATCGCTGATGAGATCGCGAATGCCGTCATCTTTCTCGATCAACAGGACATTGACCGCAACTTCGTCTTTCGCCGCAGGTTCTCGTTCCGACTGCGGAGGCGCCATGGCTATGGGCATCTCCTTTTTCTTGACCTCTTTCGCCATGACCTTCTCGACGCTATTCCTGAAATCGTTCAGGTCAAGAGGCTTGAGCACGTAGTCGGCGACGCCGAGCGAAAGCGCCTCGAGCGCGGACTCCTCCGAGGCATACCCGGTGACCACGAGGATCGGCAGTGCGGGATAGATATTCCTCGCAACTTGCGCGACCTCGATACCGGAGATCCCCGGGAGGTTCTTGTCCGTCACCAGCAAATCGAATGTCCCGGATTCCAGCTCCGTGAGTGCGTCTTCGCCAGTGGTACAAAGAACACACTTGAACTCCATCTGCTCGAGGACCTTGCCCAGGATCTGCAGCACTGAGTTCTCATCGTCCACCACCAGCGCCCGCTTTTTTGCGCCGGGATTGCTGCTTATTTTCTTGTATGAAGGAGGAGCAGTGGTCCGCGAGGTGGAGGCGGGAAACTTCACCTTGAATCCCTTTGTCAGATGTTCGAATTCGAGAGCCTGAAGCTGCTCTCGATCGAGGTACTGCAACACCGCCTCGTGATCTTCGGCCACCCTCTTTACGATGTAGAGCCCGAGCCCGGTTCCGTTGGAAGCCGACTTGGTAGTATAAAACGGCTCATACATCTTCGCGGCGATCTCCGGGTCGATACTCTTTCCGTTATCCGCGATGATCAACTCCACACCCCGACCTTCAGAAGCCTTGCCGACATGCACCATTACTCTTCCCCCTTCGACGGACGCAACCGCCTCACGAGCGTTGATGACAAGATTGGACACGAGCTGTTCCAACATGGATCGATCGGCCGTTATAAGCGAACAACCATGATCGATATTCATCTCCATTTTAGCTCTCTTGCGCACGGTGTTTCCATGCCACTCCATCACGATCATGACACTCTCGACAACCTCAGCCAGGTCGATCTTTTTCTTCCCGGTGGAAGGTAAAAGAAAGCTGCGCGTGCGTTCGACCAGCTTCTCGATCCGCCCTGATTGCTGGAGCGCTTCGTCCAGATTTTTTTTGAGATCTTCGTTGTCCCAGGCGTTTTCCCTCATCATCTGAAGAGATATCTTCAGCGCCGAGAGCGGCTGACGCACTTCGTGAGCGACGGCGGCAACGGATATGCCTACCTCCGCAAGTTTCGCCACGTGCATCAGCTTGGCCTCTTCTACTTCTACAGAAGGCGGCTCCGACGTTCCTTCATGCTTGCCCAACTACTTCTCCTTTGTATTCCTTAAATGGCAGTAACGACGTTTATCAGTTTTTGGATAACTTAACAGTGCCGGGAAGGAAAATCGTTATCTTGGTTCCCTTTCCGACATCGGACTCTATCAAAGTCTTTCCCTTGTGTTCTTCCACCACGCGATGAACGGTCGCCAGCCCCAGCCCCTTCGAGCCGGAACCGGGCGCTTCCGTCGTAAAGAACGGGTCAATAGCCCTTATCCGAACCTCTTCGGTCATCCCGACACCGCTGTCCGCAACGGAGATGTTGACCGCCCCTCCCTCCAGGCGAGAGACCGACAGGGTAAGCGTTCCGCCTTGCTGCATTGAGCGCAACGCGTTGTCCAGCAAGTGATTGAAGACGAGCCTCATGTCACCATCAACCGCAAACACCGAGCATTCGGGCGCGAGATCCCACACTATCTCGATCCCCCGCTCCTCGAACCTGCCCTCGAACATCGAAACCGATTCCCTTAGCAACAGCGCCGGCTCCAGAGACCTCATATTGGGGGCCACCTGGGACTGGGACAGCCTGAGAAGCGCGTCGACAACCTCCGCTACCCGTCTCGCGTTGGTTATGATCACGTCGACGGACTCAGCCGTCTCGGTGCCCGGCTCGATCTGCTCCTTGAGCAATTGCGCCATCCCGAGCACCCCGGTAAGGGGGTTGTTAATCTCGTGAGCCACACCCGAGCCCAGCTCTCCGACGGCCGCAAGCTTCTGAGTCTGGAGGATCTGTTCCTGAGCCTGCTTCAGCTCTCTGGTGCGATCCTCGACTCGCTCGGTGAGCTCGGCGTTCCATGCCCGGATCTCCTCCGTCATCCTGTTGAACGATGAGGCCAGGCTCCCGAGTTCGTCTCGCGAATCGACATCGAGAACCTGATCGTAGTCCCCCCCCGCTATCCGTACGGACGCCTTCTCGAGCTCAGAGATCGGCCGCGATAGTCCCTTTGCCAGGACCACTCCCCCTATGATCGCTATCAAGATGCAGACCACGATCCACACGACGGCCATCGTCATCGAGCGCACGACCGGAGCCATCGCGGTCTTCTCCGATTGTTCGAGGAGGAGCTTCCAGGCGGTAAACCGGACGTCCGCCACCGCGCTCAACATTAGCTCACCAGCTTTGTCACGGGAGGTCACTGTGCCCACCGGCATCTTCGCTATCTCCTGCGCCTCGTCCGCCGCCAGGGGCATCCAGTTTCCGTCGGCGTCCCTTGCGTTGCCACAAAGGGAATATCCCCGAGTATCCACAAGCCTCGCCATGCGCGACGACTGCGGATCGGTCTCCACGATCAAATCGCAGATCTTCTGCAACGAATACTCCACCGCCAGGACCCATCTGTTCTCACCGCTCGATACAGGGAAGGCCATTGCCGCCACCATTCGCGGCGACCCGGACGAGGACAGGTACACCGGCCCCAGGGCCATGGAAGCGCTCAGGGCGAGATCCATGGGGACGTGCCGCGAAAACTTGTCGAGATCGGCATCGGTCACCTTCTCCCTGCCAAGGAGATCCACTTCTGCATCGTCCGGCCGATACGGGGGCGCCACTGCTTTCCCGCCGTCGTCCAGGAGGGCAACCAGCGTGGCCGATGAGAGCTGTCTGTACGGAATCGCCAGGGCCATCGGAAGATCGTCAGCCGGAAAACTCTCGAAGGGGACCGACTCCACAACCAGACCCATCCCGTCGATCATCCAGTTGACCCGGTCGTTCACGCGCCCCGACAGTGTCTCCGCACCGGTTGAGAGGTCTTCTCGAACCATCTTCTCCATGGACATCAAGTTGACGTTGGCGGAAAACAGATGGCTCAGGACCAGAGGAACGAGCAAGCCCAGGGTTAGCAGCAGCAGTAATTTGGTTCTGATTTTCATTGTATCAAGAGAGATCCCCAAATTATCCAAATTGAAAACAACTACATATCCCAATGGGCATCGCGCGATCAAGTTGAATGCATTGCGGTGGCCGACGCATTTGACGACGGGCGCATGCACATGAGAACCTGCGACAAGGGAGGCGAAGAACAAACAGATGCAAGACAAATACAAGGGCGAACGAGTGCTGGTCTTCTCGCGTGCAACGCTGGACGAGTTGGGGTCATTCCAGGGGATAAGTACAGATACGTCTCGATTCATGGATGTCATTCTCGACAAGAGCAACAACCGTTTTCACGAACGATATCTTGCGGAAGACGACCCATCGTTAAAGCAGATAATCCCGTACGTAATGTTTCGCTGCGGCGACGAGATATTCTCCTACGTCAGGGGCAAGCAGGCGGGTGAAAAGCGACTCGTGGGCAACCGCTCGGTAGGGATCGGCGGTCACATCAACCCACAGGACGAGCAACTCCTGGCCCTGGCCCCGGCTGCGTCCTCTGATATCGGCCACTACCTGGAGGCTGTCCGCAGGGAGATCGCCGAGGAGGTGATCGTCGACGGCGAGATCGACCCCGTGATCGTCGCTCTGATAAACGACGACTCCAACCCGGTGGGACAGGTTCATTTCGGGATTGTTCACCTCTGCAACCTCGATGCGAAGTCCGTGCGGAAAAGGGAGCAACAGATAACGGAATCGGGATTCGTGCCCATAGAGGATCTGGCGGGTCCCAGGCGAGAGGAACTGGAAACATGGTCAGCGCTGGCAATAGACTACCTCACCGGACGATGAGCGGGACGTTCAGGGCGACAGGTCTTCTGGCGATCGCCATCGCATTTTGCGTCCCCGCTCTGGCGGGACCGGCCGAGTCCAACGAGGAATCCGAACCATTCACCGACGCCTTCGACCTTCGCATCGACAAACCGGGCGGGCTCGCTTTCGACGGAACGCTCCTGTGGGTTTCCGACCGCCTGGGCCTGAAGATCCGCGGCCTCGATCCGAAGACCGGCGTGGAGAAGGTGTCCATCACCGCGCCCGGCACATGGCCCACCGGGCTGGCACATGATGGGAAGCTCCTGTGGGTGTGCGACCGGGACAGGAATCGGATCTTCGGAATAGACACCTCCAGAGGCCTGGTAACAAGAGAGATCGAGGGTCCCGCCAATCCCCTGGGTCTGGCATTCGACGGTGAACATCTCTGGGTGGCCGACGGGAAACACATCCACCGGGTCACCCGGGAGGACGGCACGACGATCGTGTCTTTCAACGCGCCCTCCTGGAAAGGTTCGGGGCGGGGGATGGAGCAACTTGGCCTGGCATTCCACGAGGGGTATCTGTGGGTCTCGGATCGCAAGTCCGACATGATCTACAAGGTTGAGCGCGAGCGCGGGGATGTGGTGGACATGATGCCCTCCCCCAGCCCGTTCCCCGCCGGGCTCGCCATGGCTAACGGCCTGCTGCAGGTGGCCGACGTGCACGGCAGGGGTGTGGACACACTGGATATTCGGTCCATTCCGCGCGTCGTTCGGTCCAAGCCAAGGGTCGAAACCATCGTGCTTCGGCGCAGGTTAACCAATCGCGGTCCCGACGCCCTGGCCAGAGCGGACGTATTCATCGCAATCCCCGTATCCGCGCCCAATCAGGCGCTGGACGGCGAGCCTGTTTTCAGACCGAAGCCCGACGAAATAGTGGAGGACAGGTGGGGCCAGAAGTTCGCGAGGTTCACGGTCCAGAATCTCGCGCCGGGAAAACACCTGGACGTGCAGATGACAATTAGGGCGACCCTCTTCACCGTTCGCCACCACATCGATCCATCACTGGTGGGTTCCCTGAAATCGATCCCCAAAAAGGTCCGCAAGATCTACCTCGCGGACGGAAGCAAGTACGCAATCAGGCATCCCTCGATCAAGAAGCATCTCAAGGAAGCGCTCGGCGACGAGAAGCGGCCCTACTGGATGGTCAGAAAGATCTCCAGATACATCGGCGAGCACATGAAGTACGAGCTGGCCGGCGGGTGGAATATCGCCCCCACCGTGATCGATCGCGGCACGGGATCCTGCTCCGAGTACACGTTCGTGTTCATCGCCATGTGCCGCGCCGCCGGTATCCCCGCAAGGTATGTCGGGGCCGTGGTGGTACGCGGCGACGACGCCAGCACCGACGACGTCTTCCACCGTTGGGCCGAGGTCTATCTCCCGGGGTACGGGTGGATTCCCGCCGACGCGCAGGGCGCCGACAAGCCGGCCCCGGCACAACAGGGGATCGGCGGATTGAGCAATCGATTCATGATCACCACCTCGGGCGGCGGCGGCTCGAAGTACATGGAGTGGTACTACAACTCAAACGCGCGTTGGGTCTGCAAGGGCCGCTGCGACGTGCAGGACCTCCACATCGGCGACTGGTACCCCAAAGGCCAGGATCCCGCCGACATGCCCTAGGGACAGTTTGCCGGAACCGGCGTGCAGGAGTCATCGAGGTTGTCGTGAACTGCGATGCCGCCGGTGGCGGTAACGGTATGGTCCAAAATAGCACACACATCACAGTCAGGCAGGAGATCATTATTGTTGACTTCGAACTCCCAGCCCACCGAGGTCAGAGCACTCAGGTCCAAGCTGTCAAGTACGGGATCGAAACTGATAAATAAAGCTTCCTCCACCGTATCAAGAGCGCTCAGGTCCACGCTGGCAAGTGCGTTGTTGTAGCCAATTCCAAGGTAACCGCCCGGAAGACTTTCGCCTATCGAGGTCAGCGCGGACAGGTCCAGATCGACAAGATCGTCACCGGGTAGAATGGATACGCTTTCACTCACCAGGGTCAGGTTTGGAAGGCACAGCGAGGAAAGCCCGGGCGCGTCTACAATGAGACTACCTGTTATGCATGGAAACGGCAGTATAGTTGCAACGTCGGAACTATCAGTGATTGTGAAATCACCACCGTAACAAGTTGTTGTATCGGTGTCGGTGTCCGTATCGGTATCCGTATCGGTGTCAGTGTCGGTGTCGGTATCCGTGTCGGTGTCCGTGTCGGTGTCCGTATCGGCATCGGTATCCGTATCGGTGTCCGTATCGGTGTCCGTGTCAGTATCCCCACCGTTATCGCTGTCATCATCATCATCACACCCGCCGAGAACCAGCGCGGTCGCCAGCGCCATCAAGAGCAAGTACTTCATTGTGTCAGCAATCATTTTATTTCTCCTTCATCAGCAAGCAAAAAACATTCAAGGACAGTTGGTCGGCACCGGCGTGCAGGTGTCATCGAGGTTGTCGTGGACATCTATCGTACTGGACCCGTCGGTGAACTGGTCCAACAGTTCGCATACCTCACAGTCGGGAAGGACGTAGTTGGAACTGATCTCCAATTCCTCACCCACCGAGGTAATGCCGCTCAGCCCATCCAGGTTCGTCAGGGCGGTATTTTCGATGATCATCAAACCTCCATAACAATCATATAAACCAAGCGAGGTGATGCCGCTCAGACCGTCAAGGTTGGTGAGGGCGGTGTTCTCAAAGATGGACAAGCCCCCGCCCAGCGGGCCGGTGATCCCGCTCAACCCATCAAGGTTCGTCAGGGCGGTGTTATCGTATATGGACAATCCCCCACCCACCGAGGTGATTCCGCTCAGACCGTCAAGGTTCGTCAGGACGTTATTCCCGGAGATGCTCAAGTACGCAACCCAGGCGAGGGAGCTCAACCCGTCCAGGTTGGTGAGGGCGGCGTTGTCGTAGATCCCCAAACCTGAACCAGGATAACTTAGATCACCCACCGAACCGATCCCGCTCAAACCGTCAAGGTTGGTGAGGGCAGCGTTATTGGAAATGGACAATCCCAAGCTCACCGAACCGATCCCGCTCAAACCGTCCAGGTTGTTGAGGGCGGCGTTGTTTGCAATCCACAATTTTCCGTCCACCGAGGTGAGGGAACTCAACCCGTCAAGGTCGGTGAGGGCAGCGTTTCCGGCGATCTCAAAACCTCCCCAATCCCCTTCCCCCACCGAGGTGATTCCGCTCAGACCGTCAAGGTTGGTGAGGGTGTCATTGGATTCAATGTACACGAACTCGCCCACCGAGGTGATACCACTCAGGCCGTCCAGTTCGGTGAGGGCGTCGTTGTTCCGAATTGCCACGGACTTACCCACCGATGTGATTCCGCTTAAACCGTCAAGGTTGGTGAGGGCAAAGTTGCTCCGAAGTACCAGGGACACGCCCACCGAACCGGTGATGCCGCTCAGACCGTCAAGGTTTGTGAGGACATCGTTGTAGTCAATACTCAAGTTCCCCGCCACCGAGGTAAGGGCGCTCAGCCCGTCAAGATTTGTGAGGACGTCATTGTACCGAATGATAAGGCCACGGCCCGCCGATGAGAGGCAAATCAACTCGCTCAAGTCTGTGCACGAAGGACAGTTGATATACAGGTCATCCGAGATCGACGTGTATCCCGCGAGGGTTGTGACATCCGATTGTGTGTTGATCTCGAAATAGCCGTCGTACTCTCCCAGATTGCACTCGACCGGGCCGGTGTCTGTGTCGGTGGTCCCGCTGTCATCATCATCGTCGTCACACCCACCGAAAACCAGCGCGGTCGCAAGAGCCATCAGAAGCAAGTGCCTTGTTATGTTAGCAGTCATTTCGCTTCTCCTTCATCAGCAAGCAAACAACATTCAAGGACAGTTGGTCGGAACCGGCGTGCAGGTGTCGTCGAGGTTAGAGTGGACATCTATCGAAGTGGGTCCGCTGGTGAGCTGGTCCAGCAGCTCGCACACCTCGCAGTCGGGCAGAATGTCGTTGTCGTAGATCCAGAACTCGAAACCCAGCATGGTGAGAGCACTCAAACCATCGAGGTTGGTCAGGTTGGTATTTCCGCAAATTGCCAAATATATACCCACAGAGGTGATGCCACCTAGACCGTCCAGGTTGGTGACGGCGGCGTTGTGGTCGATGTTCAAGTCTCCACCCAACGAACCGGTGATACCGCTCAGCCCGTCCAGGTTGGTGAGGGCGGTGTTGAAACTGATTGACAGGTCCTCGCCCACCGATGTGATGCTGTTCAGCCCATCAATGTTGGAAAGGACGGGGTTGTCCCAGATAATCAAACTCCCTCCCAATGAGCCGGTAATGCCGGCCAACCCGTTGAGGTTGGCGAGCACCGGGTTTTCCCAAATAGTCAAGTCCTCTCCCACCGAAGTGATGGCACTCAGCCCGTCCAGGTTGGTGAGGGCAAGGTTGTCTCGAATAGTCAAGCTCCCAGCCAACAATCCAGTGATACCGCTCAGGCCGTCCAGGTTGGTGAGGGCGTCGTTGTTGTCGATTTCCACCCCCTCGCCCAACGAGGTGAGTGCACCAAGCCCGTCCAGATCGGTCAGGTCCTGGTTGTTGCTTATTTCCAAGTACCCACCCACCGAAGTGAGGGCTCCGAGCCCGTCCAAGTCGGTCATAACCTGGTTTTCATATAGAAACAGGTACCCACCCACCGAGGTGATGCTGTCTAGCCCGTTAAGGTTGGTCAAGGAGGTGTGATCGTAGATCCTCAAGTCCCCACCCACAGAGGTGATGCCGCTCAACCCGTTAAGGTTGGCGAGGGCAAGGTTGTCTCGAATAGTCAAGCTCCCACCCAACGAGCCGGTGATACCACTCAGCCCATCCAGGTTGGTAACGTCGTTGCTGTTAATATCCACCCCTCCGCCCACCGAGGTGAGGGCGCTCAGTCCGTCCAGATTGGTGAGGGTGTAGTGCCCACGAATTTCCAAGTTCCCACCCACCAGAGTGAGGTTACTCAACCCGTCCAGGTTCGTCAGGTTGGAGTTGTCCTGGATGTCCAGGTCCCCGCCAACTGAGGTGAGGGCGCTCAGCCCGTTCAGGTTGGCCAGGGTGTCGTTGTCCCAAACACTCAATCTCCCGCCCACCGAGGTGAGGGCGCTCAGGCCGTCCAGATTGGCGAGGTTGTAGTTGTATTCGATTTTCAAATCCGACACCACCGAGGTGATACCACTCAGGCCGTCCAGGTTGGCCAGGGAGTTCTCGGAGATATTTAACATCCCGCTCAACGAACCGGTAATCCCACTCAATCCCAGAAGGTTGGTGAGGGTGGGGTTGTCCCAAATAGTCAAGCTCCCATCGAAGGAGGTAAGGTTGCTCAGGCCATCCAAGTTCGTAAGGGCGTAGTTCATCCCAATGTACACCCCTCCGTACAATCCACCGCCCATCGAGATGATACCGCTCAGGCTGTCAAGGTTTGTCAGAGCGGCGTTGCCGTTGACGCACAAGCCCCGGCTCAGCTCGGTAAGTGAGTTCAGCCCGTCTAGATTTGTGAGGGCTTCGTTCCCTACGATGTACAGTCTTCCGCCCACGGAGGTAAGGCAAATCAATTCGCTCAAGTCGGTGCACAAGGGACAATTGATTCTCAGATCTCCAGAGATCGCGGTGTATCCCGCGAGGGCTGCAATATCCGATTGTGTGGTGATCTCGAAATCGCCGCTGTACTCTCCCAGATTGCATTCGATCGGACCGGTGTCCGTGTCGGCATCGGTATCGGTGTCCGTATCGGTATCGGTGTCCGTATCGGTGTCCGTGTCGGTATCCGGACCACCGTCGTTGAACGGTGATTCGTCATCATCACACCCACCAAAAACCAGCGTGGTCGCAAGTGCCACCAGGAGCAAATACCTCATTGTATTAGCAGTCATTTCGCTTCTCCTTCATCAGCAAGCAAACAACATTCAAGGACAGGCGCCCGGAACCGGCGTGCACGTATCGTCGAGGTTGGTGTAAACACCTATCGTTGTGGGGACGGTAGTGAGCTGGTCCAACAGGTCGCAAACCTCGCAGTCGGGCAGGACGGAGTTGGAGCTGATCCCAAGATAATCACCCATCGAGGTAAGTGAACTCAGCCCGTTCAGGTTCGCAAGGGAGGCGTTGTCTTCAAACCACAAGTACCCGCCCACCGAGGTGAGGGCACCAAACCCGTCCAGGTCGGTGAGGGCGCCGTTGTCGAAGATCTGCAATCCCCCACCCACAGAGGTGAGAACGCTCAGCCCGTCCAGGTTGGTCAGGGCGGTGTGAGAATAGATTCTCAAGTTCCCGACCACCGAGGTGAGGGCGCTCAGTCCGTCCAGGTCGGTGAGGTTGGAGTTGTTGTTAATTTTCAATTCCCCGCTCACCGAAGTGATACCGCCCAGACCGTCCAGATTGACGATGGCGTCGTTGTAGTAGATCCACAAGTCCCCAGCCACCGAGGTCAGGGCACTCAGGCCGTCAATGTTGTTGAGGACACCGTTGTAGTAGATTACCAAGTCCCCGCCCACCGAGGTGAGGGCGCCAAACCCGTCCATGCTGGTAAGGGCGTTGTTTTGCGCGACCCACAAGTCCCCGCCCACTGAGGTGAGAGCGCTCAGGCCGTTCAGGTTGGTGAGGGCGTCGTTGTCGTAGATTGACATGAACCCACCCACAGAGGTGAGAGCGCTCAGACCGTCCAGGTTTGCGAGGGTGGCATTGTCCCCGATGTCCAAGCCCCCACTCACCGAGGTCAGGACACTCAGACCGTTCAGGTTCGCCAGGGAGGCGTTGTACCCTATCTCCAAGTTCTCACCCACCGAAGTGAGGGCGCTCAGGCCGTCCAAGTTTGTGAGGGCGGCATTGGACCAAATGTACAATTTCCCTCCCACCGATGTGAGGGCGATCGGGCCGCCCAGGTTGGTCAGAACGGAATTGTCGTTGATTACCAAGTCCCCGCCCACCGATGTGAGGCCACTCAGGCCGTTCAGGTTCGCCAGGGAGGCGTTGTACCCTATCCACAAGCCCTCACCCACCGAGGTTAGGGAGCTCAACCCGTCCAGGTCAGTCAGGTTGTAGTTGTTTTCTATTTCCAATTTTCCGCCCACCAGGGTGAGGGCACTCAGGCCGTCAAAGCTCGTCAGGACGGCGTTCCAGGAGATTGTCAAGTACCCGCCCACCGAGGTGAGGCCGCTCAGGCCGTTCATGCTGGTGAGAGCGTCGCTGTCCACGATGCCCATGTACCCCCCAACCGATGTGAGGCAACTCAACTCGCCCAGGTCGGTGCAAGAAGGGCAGAATATTTCCAGGTTTCCAGAGATAGATGCGTATCCCGCGAGGGCTGCAATATCCGATTGTGTGGTGATCTCGAAATCGCCGCTGTACTCTCCCAGATTGCATTCGATCGGACCGGTGTCCGTGTCGGTATCGGTATCGGTGTCCGTATCGGTATCGGTGTCCGTATCGGTATCCGTGTCGGTATCCGGACCACCGTCGTTGAACGGTGATTCGTCATCATCACACCCACCAAAAACCAGCGTGGTCGCAAGTGCCATCAGGAGCAAGTGCCTCATTGGCCTGACCTTTCGTTGTGAACGTGAAAGCATTTTAACATTAATAATCGGAATCCGTGTCGGTATCCGTGTCGGTGTCGGTGTCGACATCGATGTCTGTATCCGTATCCGTGTCGGTATCCGTGTCGGTATCCGTGTCGGTATCCGTGTCGGTATCCATATCCGAATCGCTATCCATTGTGCCGCCGCTACAGTAGTAATGATCTTCGAGATCGCATCCCAGGTTTTCCAGGCAGGGGCAGTAAATCTCGTTCGCACACTGGTCAAATCCATTAGGATAATAATCATTATAATGGGGATTGTCCCCAAGACACGCATGGAAACAAGCAAGACAGTACGCCATGTTCACTTCCGTACAGTCATCACCCGGAGAACCGGACGAACCGGCATCATCTAGGTCTGAACTATAGCTTTTATCCGGCTCATCGATGTCGCAGCTGGCGAAAAACACAAACAGGCTCGCCGCAAACAATAGGTATACGTAATATTTTTTCATAACCTGCCTCCTTCGCATGATGCGAACAAATGTGTCTGACCCCACTGTAAGGAGCAACAGGCATGCCATGATCGAAAGACCGGATAGTCAAATATAAACACTTGAAATAATCGCATGTTACGCACATTGCGCCGACAGCCGAGTGTGCCAGACTGTGCCACGACAACCTTCTCAAATGTGTCTGACCCCACTGTGCTAGATGGCGAAACCAATGCTCACGTTGAGCATGAGCGCGACGTTTCCAAACCTGGAGTGCTCATAAATATCATCGCCGGATACGATGATGTTATAACCGATACCACCACCCGTATTGAGCACGAAGTGCCCCCAAATCCAGGCGTAGCCGACCTCGATACTGGGCGTCAGCTGGGTCACGCTCAACGACATGGTTTCGCTCTCACCGGCCACGTGCAGCAACATGACCCGAGGCACGATGTATAACTTGCGCAGGCCTGAACCCATCGGTGCGATCCTCAATCCCAGGGAGCCTCCGCCGCCCTTAATATCGGCTTCGACCCAGTCGCCGAAGTAGTAAGCAAACGCGGGAATCACATCGAAAGCCAGGTAGTCGTTCAGGGGGATCTGGAAGTCGAGTTCCAGGGCGAATATCCCGATGGCGAGGCCCACGACGAGCGACAACGGGTTGAACACCATGGCGAATTTGTAGTCGTCCTCAACGTAGTCTTCCTCTATTACTTCGGGTGGTGGAGGCGGGCCTACCAGTTGCACCACAGGCGGCGGCGGGCTTGCCGGTTGCGCTGCAGGTGGTGGCGGAGGCGAACCTTCCGGTTGCACAGCAGGCGGCGGTGGTGGCGGTGGTACCAGATTTATCGGTTGCTCTGCAGGTGGCGGCGGTACGCTATCCTGCGCCGATGCCGGCGGGACGAGCGAAATCGTACCGATCAGCACAACAGCGCAGATCGCAGCTACCTTAAAACACATGCCATGTGTGTTATTCATGACTCATCTCCTTGTGCACCGGCCTGACCGGCATGGTTTTGTGTATGTGTGCCCCCACTGCAAGATCCCCACTACAAAAGACAACTTGCTATCTCATCTTACGATATAATGTCTCCTGAAGGGAAGACTTCGCTCAAATGTGTCTGACCCCACTGTAAGGCCCTGGAATAAAAGGCGGTTTACACCCGCTTCATTGCAAAGGAGTAGAAAACGGGGATCGAGACGAGCGTGAAGACGGTCACGAGGGACAACCCCACGATCATCGCCCACGCCATCGGCTCGAACAAGACACCGCCGAAGAGCGCCAGCGGAAAGAGTCCTCCCACGGTGGTGACGGTGGTCAGCAGGATCGGTCTCAACCTGTATATCCCCGCCTTGATGACCGCCTCCCGAACGGCCTCACCCTTCGCCCTCTCCTGCTCCGCGAACTCTATCCACACAACCGAGTTCTTGATGGCCATCCCGACGAGGGAGATCACCCCCAGGAACGCCATGAAGCTGAAGGAATAGCCTCCGAGGTACAGTCCCAGCGCTGCGCCGACCGTCGAAAGCGGAACCGTCAGCATGACGACAAAGGCCTTGCGCAGTGTTCCGAGTTGAAAAACCAGAAGCATGATGAGCGAGACCACTATCACGCCGAACACGATGCCCAGTTCGCGGAAGGTCTTGTCCATCTCGTACTTCTCGCCGGCGATCTCGACTTTGTAGCCGGGCGGGAATTTCAGCGCCTGAACCCGGGGCCATGCCTCCACAACGATATCGTCGGCCAACCGCCCCTTGGTCCAGGACTGCACCATTAGCGCGCGCTTGCCGTCCCGCCGTTTGATAAGCCCGGGCCCCCACTGCGGCTCGATGGTTGCGATGCTGCTGAGGGGAACCTTCTTCGACGTGAGGTTCGACGCCACCGGGAGGTTGCCGATATCCGCCTCGATCTCCCTCTCCTCATCCACGAGCCGCATGATGATCGGGATCTCTGTGTCCCCGTCCGTGAAACGAGTGAGCTCGTATCCTTCGTAGGAAGCGAGGAAGGCCAACGCCACGTCGGTGTTGGTCACGCCCACCCGGTTGGCACGCTCGATATCCACCTCCACCTTGAGGCTCGGAACGTCCAGCCCGAGGTTATCCTTCACCCGATCGGTCCCTGGAATCGTGCGCAGGATCGCCTGTATTTTTTCGGACAAGTCCCGAAGGACCTTGAAATCCTCTCCCATGATACGAAACTCCACCGGCGCCTGGATCGGCATGCCCATCACGATCTTCCTGGCGAACACCCGCGCGCCCGGGTACTCGATCTCGGCGTCCTTGTTGAACCGATCGACCACGTCGAAGGTACTGTCCGGACTGCTGGTATTGACCATGATCCTGGCGTAGTTGGAGGTCTGGAACTCCGGCGTGATGGTGATGTAAAATCTGGGTCCTCCATCTCCCACGTACGTCACTGTGCTGACCACGTCCGGATCGGCCCTCAGCTTCTGCTCGGCGAGCATCGCCACGCGCTCCGTCTCCTTTACGGAGCTTCCCTCCTTCAGCCAGATGTCCACCGTGAACTGATCGCGATACGCGTCGGGGAAAAAGGAAAACCCCACAATATTGAACAGCACGCCGGCTCCGATGAGCGCGCCCAGAGTTATAAGGATCACCAGCCACCTGGCCGAGAGGCACGCGCCCATGAAGGCACGATATGCCCTGGAGATCAGCGTCTTCTCGTAGTCAGTCTTCTTCTTTGCGGAGGGGCGCATCAACCATTTAGCCATCAGCGGCGTGAGCGTCTGGGAGATCACCAGGCTGCCCACCAGGGAAACCGTGACCACCAGCGGAAGACTGCGCACGAAGGCGCCCATCTCGTCGCTGAGGAGAAGCATCGGCATGAACGCGACCACCGTGGCGAGCGTCCCGACTATGACCGGCCTGGCCAGCTCGTGAGTCCCCTTCCACGCAGCCTCGGAGGGCGACATTCCCTGCCGCAGTTTTATATCCACGTTGTCTGTGACGATGATGCTGTTGTCCACGAGCATCCCCAGGGCAACGATGAAGGCCGAGATGGAGATCATCTCCAGATCGATGCTGAGCATCGGCATCACCGCCATTGCTATGAGCACGGACAGGGGAATGGCCACCGCGCTGATCAACGAGGATTTCAACCCCATGAACAACGCCATTGAGAGGATGACGATCACTACTCCCGCGAGCAGGTTCATCATGAATTCGTTGACCTGGCCGTCCACCTGCCGAGGTGAATCGTGAACCACGCTCATCTTCACCCCTGGAGGAAGGCGCTGCTCGAACTCCCTGACAACCGCGCGAACCTCCTGCCCCATCTTCACGATGTTGTGGCCGTCCTTCATGACGATGCCCACTGCCATCGCCACCTTGCCGTCCATGATCAATCGGGAATATGGCGGATTCCTCGGCTCCCTCGTGACTTCGAAGAGATCGCGGACATGCACGATCTGCCCCGTGGTCTTCGAGATATCGATGATCGTTTTCTCTATTGCCTCTATCGACTTGTACTCGCCGGTGGGCTCGAGCCTGTACCGGTAACGATCGGTGCGGATGGACCCCGCCGGTATGCGCAGATTGTGCATCTGGAGCATCTGCCCAACCTGGTACGGCGTCAGGCCGTAGCGGGCCAGGACCGCCCGCCTCCCCTCCAGGTAGACGACCTCCGGCTGCTCCCCCATCAACGAGACCTCGCCAACCGATTCAACGTCCCGAAGCCCGGACCTCAACTCCCGCGCGATCTCGTTCAGGCGAACCGGGCCCGTGCCCTCAAGGGAAATTATCATTCCCGTCGTGTCGCCGAAATCGTCGATGACTTCGGGCTCCATCACGGCGGAAGGCATCCCGGAACGGGCTTCGGCAACGCGGTTTCGCAGCTTCTGCCACTCGATGTCGGTGTCGGCGTCGTACTCGACCGAAACAAAAATCACCGATATGTTCGCCCGGGAGATGGAGTCCATCTTCTTGAGGCTGTCCATCGACTCGAATGCTTCTTCCAGCTTTTCGGTGACCTGCTCTTCCACCTTGCCCGCGCCCGCGCCCGGGTAGATCGTCATGACCAACGCTGTTGCGATCCTTATCTCCGGCGATTCGCGCCTGGACATGCTGAAGTAGTTGAGGATACCCCACACTATGACGACACCCGTCACCAGCAGAACCAGGGCGGGCGCCCCGAGGGACCACCGAGGGACGTTGAATGGGGGGCGAGGTTCGCTCATCTGGGCGCCTTGTCGACGCGAGCGGCGTCCGCTTCAATAATGGTGATCGGATCTCCTGATCTCACCATCCCACGAAGCACGTATTTCTCCCCACGCTTCAAACCGCTCTTCACCAGCACCTTCTCTCCAAGCACCAGCCCGAGATCCAGCCTCCTGGCCCGGGCCGTGCCTGTCCCCGGGTCGGCAACCATTACTACCGAACTCCCATCGACATCGCGGCTCACGACATCGAGAGGAATGAAAATACCATCGTGACTGGCGACAATTATCTCTGCCTCCACGATCATTCCCGCCCTCAGGGTCAGATCCTCATTGGACACCTCCAGGGTGACCGGAAATGTCCTGGTCGTCGGGTCCGCCGCGTAACCGACGGAGAACACCTTCCCCATGAAAACCCGATCGGTCCCCGGGGTATTTATCTCCACATCTTTACCCTCTTCAAACAGGTGAAGATCCCGCTGAGGCACGGGCAGGATGACCTTTACCCTCTTGAGATCTGCCAGGATCCCGACCGGGTGGGAGGGGTCCGTCATGTCCCCGACCGCAGCCATCCGCTTGATGACCACACCGGAACCAGGGGATTTCAACCTTGCGTACGCGAGCTGCGTCTCGGCCTGCGACTTCTGTATACGGGCCACGTCCATCTTGCTGAGGAGTTCATCCATCTGGGCCTGTGTGACCGCCTCCTCGCCCATCAACTGCTCCGCTCGCTTGAGGTGAGGATCGAGCGCCTTGACCTGCGCCCTGGCGAGATCCCGCATGAGCTTGTAGTCCCTGGAATCGAGAACCGCGAGCAGCTCTCCCTTTTTGACCGAGGCCCCCTCATCGAAAAAGATCTTTGTGATGCGCCCTCCGACCGTGAAGGTGAGCGGTATGATATCCCAGGCCGCGACATCACCCGTGATCCGACGGTGCTCGTCGATGTGCTCCTCGACTACCGTCTCCACCTGAACCGCCGTTGTCGCCGCCGCGCTCTCGTCTTTCCCGCCTGAATCGGCCGAACGCGAACATCCCGACACGAAAAAAGCGAACGCCATCACACTCGCGAGCATTACTATCCCACGACTCATCCCACGGCTCCCTTCTCCGAATCGCCGGGCGTCCCGAGAGTGTCGGTCACCAGCACTTCCATGAAATGCCTGGCGAGATCCTCCTGCTCTTCTCTGGACGCGCCGAGGGAACCCTGGATAGTGAACCCCTCGAACAGGACCACTCCCAGGCGGATATTGCGCTCCACCCTACCCTCGAATCCTTCCGGTATCTCCAAATTGTCGCGTTGCGCAAGGCGAACGGCTATCTCGCCGAATTTCCGGACGATCTGATCGAGCAATCTCAATCGCTCCATCTTGAAGCGATCGTCCCTCAACACCTCCGGCATGAGCGCAAGCCAGATTCTGTCCTGTCGCGCCGTCTCCTGCTTCGAGGTCTGAAATCGGAGCGCCACTCTGAAGAATGTCTGTGCCGGGGGAAGATTCCAGCCGATCGCCTCTTCGACATCAACGTCCAGTGAATCCCGGTAACAACGAGTGAAGAGCGCCAGGGCCACCTCGGTCTTGTTGGCAAAAAAACGATAAACGCCGCCCTTGCTCAACTCGATCCTCCCGGCGATTGCGTCCATTGTGAGCGCCGGGTACCCCTTCTCTTCTATCTCATCGCCGGCGGCGGCGAGAATCTCCTCGATCCACTCATCCGGTTTCCTGTGCCTGGTCATGGGTTGCCTTTCATAGTGACGCAACCGTCACAATCTGAATGTGCCCTGGCAACGGTGCCTTGTCAATCCCATCTAAAGCAGGCCTCCATCATCTTCCCCTTCCCCTATCTCAGGGGAAGGCCGGGATGGGGTCGACCTTTTCGTCACTTATGTTTTTCTTTGTGGACTCGGGGTATTAGCTAGCTGTCCCGCTTCCCGGAGAGCTTGACTATATCGTAACCTGCTCGAACCGAGCGTAGATCTATCACCAGTGCATGCAGGTTCAGCGCCTTCTTGCGGGCAGTCGCGGCCAGCTCTTCGGAATTTTGACTTTCAGTGCAACCGCGAGGACCCGGAGCCAACGCCACAGCGAGTGAGCGTCGTCAGGGATGTCTTTCAGGTTGGAGTTCATCACGAGCTGGACCATGGCGGTCGTTCGTTTCTTCTGGACGTCGTGCCGTTTCTTCAGTTCGCCGGCCGGATCGCCCACGCTCTCCGACTTGCGGTCGCCCTTGAGTGCAAGCAACCAGGATTCGAGCATCTCGATCGGTACACCGCCGACTATATCCAATCTCTTGTGCTCCCGTTTGGCTTGCTGCACCGCTTTCGCGATGACGCGCTCACGACTTATGTTCTTCGGTCCGTCCCGATCGCGAAGAAAAATGAGGGCATTGCAGGAAAGCTCGCGAGCACGGAGCGCCAGACGTTCGACATTCGCCGCCTCCCCCTTCAATATCCCGGGATTTTGCACTTTAATTTTGCGGACATCCTGCCATCGAACCGCATGGCGAATTTCCCATCCACCTTGCCGGACCTTTCCGACGAGCTTCTCGATCACGCCGGGATGGAAGCCGTCGTCAGGGAACTCGTCACCCTTTTCGGGGTCGCATCGAGATCCCAACTCGTTGGATCCCTCGCCAGAGACGTATAGGCGGATCACGCCTCTGTCTCCTCTTCATCGTCTTCCCATTCCACCGGCTCGCCGGTATCCTCCGACTCCAACTCCTCCGTGAACAACGGCTCTTCCAACTCGCCGTCAGCGTAACTCACCCAGAGTTCACCCAGAGCGTATACCCTGGAACGCTCGTTGAAGTTCGGCGTGTCCTTGATCGGTCTGACCCGGGTCCCCTCCTCGGCGGTGCGCGTCACTACCGATACCTCCTCCGGCCTCAGCTCATTGACGATGAGAGGACTATGTGTCGCAACAATTACCTGGGTATGCTCGGAGATCTCGCGAAGGATTCCGACCACGTGTCGCATCATCGCCGGATGAAGTCCGTTCTCCGGCTCTTCTACGAGGAGAACAGAGGTCGGCTCGAGATGGGGGATTGCGGCAAACGCAAGGTAGAAGAGCAACCCCTCGCTTACGAGACTGGCGTTGATATCCTCACCGGTCACCAGGTTGATCATCAATGCCGTCGTTGACGATGAATCGTTATAAAGGTTCAAGCCTTTCACTGTCGGGAACAGCTTCTGCACTTGCTCCTCGATCGATGTGTAGGCTTGGCGGTCCCGTTTCAACACCGCATCGTAAACGCTCGACAGGCCCTGTCCCTGTTCGTCGTTCAGCTGAATCTTACTGTCGCGCGTAATGAGTTTCGTTCCCTGGCGAAGTGCATCCGGGTTGAATCGCACAAACCTGCTGGACATCTTCTTAAACAGGTCCCTTCTTTCGGGTTGTTCCCTTGTGAGGGTCAGCAGCCCACTATTGTGAATGAATCTTTTACTCGCGGGAGTCTCCCCGTTGTCCCCCAAAAGCAGGTATTCGTTCACGTAGCCGAACTCGTGACCTGACTCGATTCGATAGCCATAGTTGTCTTCAATCAACCACCTGAGGTCGAAATCGATTGTGAAATCTATACCCGGGAAGAACGGCTTCGCTTCCGTCTCGGTAACGTCAGCAAATCGGGAACCACCGAGTTGGGAAAGGGTCCGCACGGCTCTCAAAATAGTGCTCTTCCCGCTGTCATTGGGGCCAATCAGCGCGTGGAGCGGGGTGAATTCCACATTAATATCTTTCAAGCAACCGTAGTTTCTGGCCTTCAGCCGCCTGATCGCGGTGTATCCTTCGTTCATCACGTCACCTCTTTTTTGCTGCTTATCATACTCGACCCGCTCAGATGAAGGTCAAATTAACACCCTTTTGGGGTTCCCCGCAAAGTCTGACTCCACTGCAAAGAGACTGTTCAGGCCCGCATTGACTATCGGTCCCGCTTCCCGGAGAGCTTGACTATATCGTAACCTGCTCGAACCGAACGGAGATAGTATCTCGCGCGCAGAACCTTAAGATCACGCGCCGAGAGATCGCCGCCGCCGCCGGCGCGCAATGTCGCAATCGATATTCCGGCAGCCACCGAAATGTTAAAACTCTCCACGAACCCGTACATGGGAATCCGAAAGGTTCCATCGGCCGACGTGAGCATGGCGTCCGAGATTCCCTCGGCCTCGTTACCGAAAACAAGCACCGTCGGCTCCTCGATCGGCGACAAGTCCCCGACGCTTTGCGAGCCGTCCATGGCCGCAACCAGCACACGTTTCCCTCGCGCCTTCATGGCCTCGATGAACGCCTTGACGTTGCTCCAGATTCCAACGTCCACCCACTTGTGCGCGCCCTGGGTCACCTTGCGCGAGGATCTGAACTTTGTGTCACCCTCGAGGATATGCACCTCGAGGATACCAAACGCATCCGCCGTTCGGATGACTGCGGCCGTATTGTGCGGATCGTGGACACCCTCAATGGCCACTGCCAGTTTCCCAGTGCGATTGGCCGCCACCTTGTCTATACGACGCTTTCTTTCCTCGCTGAGCCTGGGCCCGAGCACACGGATGACCTCACCGGGGTTGCTCTTCGCAAGATCCAGTTCACGCCCCATCTGTCCCCTGGGGCGAAAAAGATCGCCGTCTATTGCCTTTATTCGTCTCACGGTGTTGAACCTACATCGAACCGTCTCGACACGGAAGAGGCTTTACTTCAACTCCGGTCAACGGCATTCTCATCTCGGATGTAAATGAGAAGGTGGTAATTACTTGAAGATAACGGCCAACATGATGACGATCGCGCGGATTGTCTTCATGCCTATTCCCGGGTACCTGCTCTACCAGGACGCGAACCTGCTGTTCGTATGCATTGCGGTGGTCGCCGTGCTGGGGATAACCGACTACTTTGACGGCATCATGGCTCGCGCGGAGGGACCGACGGTCCTGGGAAGTCTGCTGGATCCCATCGCCGACAAGATCTTCATTGCGGTCATCTACTTGCCGCTGTCCGAGCGATACGTTCAGGAATGGGGTCGCACGGTGATTCCCCTGTGGATGATCGCCATCATCTTCTCGCGTGATTTTCTCGTCACGTCTCTGCGCACAGGCCTGAGTTTGCGAGACGCCCCCATGCGCACCTCGACGCTGGCAAAATTCAAGACCGCGATCCAGATGGTCGGCATCGGATACATCCTGTTCTTCCTGGCGGCCCATCTCTCAAATATGGATGCCTACCTTCGCATCTGCCTCCTTTGCATACCCATAGTCATCCCGCTGTCGTTGATCATCTACCGTCTGGTGAAGGGCAAGAAACAGGGACAACGCAGCGTGACGATGATTATCCTCATGACCGTTGCTGTCCTGATCTTCTGGGCGGCGGGCACAAACCTGGCGGGATACATTATCCTGGCTGGAATCACCGGCCTCACCGCGATAACCGGCATGTCCTACCTGTCGGACGCCTGGCGCGCCTTTCGCGGCAAACCCGGGCTGATGAAGGAGATGGGAAGATTCATTCTGGATGGGTTGATGGTGCCCCTGGTCTTCCTCTTCCTCATCGGCAGGTATGAGATGGTGGGCATGAGCACGCTCATCATCCTGTCCTTCACCCTGGAACTCGCGGTCGGCGGCCTGGGCAACCTCCTGGCGTCGCAGAAGATCTCCCCTCGGTTCAGGTGGGTGGCGCTGAAGTCATCGCTTCAGATACTCTTCGCCGGAGGCTCGCTCGCCATCTGGTATTTCAACGTATCCCTCGGCATCCCACTCGGAGAGATCCTCGTCGCCTGCGCAACACTCGTCACCGTCATCTTCGCTGTAATCTCCCTGTGGCGTCACCGCAGCCGGTATCTCTCACAGATTTGAGGAGAAGATCATTTGTTGGAGGCACGAATATGCTGCTTGATCGCAATATTCGTTTGCTTGTCGGGCTGCTATCGATCTCAAGAAATCGTTGAACAACCGGACACAGACACTCCCTCGATACCCGGTCAGCTGGAGTGGGCGGTCCCGATTGGCGACAATTGGGCTGTTTGGCGACCACGACTGGTCGATGTGTCGCCCGAAGGAGGCGTGACACTCCTGGCTTCGGTCACCGCGCTACATAATGTCGATTCGTCGGATACTTCGTCACAACCACTTGGTTTGAATCTCGTCGAATACAGCGCAGACGGGGTCTTCCTCGGAAGACAAGAGATCGGACACGGGGCGATCTACGTCAGGGAAATTGCAACCCTGGGCGAAACCATTCTGGTGGTCGGCGATCTGGGATATGACCCGGCAACCTTTGGAATTGAAGGGGGCAACACCGTCACCCTGGAACCGAACGCTTCGAGCAACGCTTTTCTTGCCTCCTTTTCCCTCGACGGCGAGCTCAAATGGGTGAGGATGGTTTCGGGAGATGTCTATTCTTTTTTCCACGATGTTGCGTTCACGAATGATGGCGACATCATCACAGTCGGCGCCTTTGGAGCACACCCCAATCTCGAAGGAGAAGAACTGCCGCCGGCGGTTTTCGAGGGGCCAGACGGACAGGTGGAGATCCATTCTTCCGGGATGAGCGACGCGCTCGTGGCCAGATACTCAAAGGACGGGGAGCTGGTATGGGCAAAGAAAGCCGGGGGAGCCAAATTCGATGGCGCCTACAGTCTTGCCGTATCGGGTGAGGGCCATTTCTTTATTGGCGGCAATTTCGGATACGACCAGTACAACGATGACAACGGTTCCGCCGTGTTCGGCGAGGGTGAGAATGCAACGGAGCTGTTTTCGAGCGGAGGAAGTGACGCTTTCATTGCGCGATACAGTTGGAACGGCGAGCTGGATTGGGTGTTCCGGGTGGAATATCCGGGCAAGAGCAGTTATCCCAGGGTTCGGTTGACACCTGAAGGATCTCTTCGGGTAACGGGATCGGCGGGTGAGATTCAACACGTCGTTTTTCACGGCACGAACGGAGTCGATACCCAGATAGAGACCGGCGGAGGATACCTGGCCGGGGTCTCTCCCGACGGTGTTGTCGACTGGTTGAGATCCCCGGCGGGTATTTACAACACACTTGTCGATGACTTCGAAATATTCGAGGACGGCTCCATTGCCGTGGGCGGCACTTTCACCGGTGAGCCTGTCTGGGGGCCCGGCGAGAGCGCACAGACGGAGACACCTTTTGACCAAGAAACATGCATCAATTGCGGTTTTGCCTACTCCCTGAGCGCATACGTGGCCAGGTACAACCCGGACGGTACGCTAATATGGGTGTCTTTCGGAAAGGTGGAAGCCATGGCGGCCAGCGTAATGGGAATCGTGGTCGATCCCGAGGGATATCTATTCACCACGGGCAACTGGAGCATTCCTTGTGACGATTACGGATTCTGTTGGGGAGAGGACGACGTTATCTTCGGTCTGGATGAACCCAACGAAACCATGCTTGTCGGAAGCTTCCAGTACCAGGGCTTCCTGACAAAATACGTCCTGTGAAATAGTTCTCCAAAACAATCGGGATTTTCGGGTAACATCGGGTTCGTGTACAAAAGAAATCATCATCCTCAAAAGGGCTCAGGCAAACTTGTCAGTTGCGCTGTTGCACTGAACATCTTTTCGCTCTTGTTTATCGCGTCATCGAATTGCTTCGCCAATGTTGAGAAAAAAATAAGACCCGAGCCCTCCGAAGAAATCCAGGAGAAGGTCAGACACAGAGACAAGCGACTGAGAACCAAAGCGTTAATTGTTCCCTTCGCCGCACATGGATTTACCGCCATAATAAATATTGTGGTAGTTACTTTGGCCCCTTTTGAAATAGATTTTGGCCACAACGATGACGAGGATACCCCCGTCGGGGAGACCTACGAGGATTTTGAAGTCGCCAGATCGGCCTCCAAGTCCAGCGTTCCTCTGCTGGGTGGCGCCGGTGTTCTGTTGAGCACAACGATAACAACTCTGGTCTACAACAGAAGCGCGTTTTTCAAGGTCAATCCCCTGGCCATTGCGCTGGGCGGGCTCGTCGGTCTCGGCGCCGCAATAGGCGTAAGTTACGCTTCATATCAAACAGAGTCGTGGCGATCGGTGACTCTGATAACCTCGTTCAGTCTCTTGTTACCGGCAGCAGGAGAAATGATCGGGCTGGGCGCATCAAAGAAAGAAAGGGAAAGGCATGTGCTTTCGCCCTATCATCTTTCTCGCACTGAAACTCCCGAACGCGTCAAACCACTGGTGATGGGTCCCGTTCCAACAGTTCTTTTTTCCTCCAGCGGCCACCCCGCAACGGGCCTGTCCATGACGGTGTTGTTTTGAAAACAACCAGGAAAACAGAATCGGTAGTAGTGCTGGCGCCGAGGTACACGTCGTTCGATCGGTTCGGCGGCTGGTCTCTCGAGGCGCCGCTCACGGTGCAGACTAAAAGCGGGGCTCCGGCGTCGCTCACAAATCTGGAGGCCCTGTTCAACTCTCCGCTGGAGCACCCATCGCTCAGCCGGGGCATCGGCAACGCCAACCCGCTGGCCGGCTACTACCTCGAGAGTTTCCTCAAGCGTCACGGATACGCCGCGCACACGGTCTTCGACTGGGAGGACGACTCCGCCCTCGAGCGCGCCCTCGCGACAGACCCGCTGGCGGTGCTCTTCTCCACCACCTTCATCACCGATCCCCGCACCCTGGCCGCCTGCCTCGACAGCCTCCGCCACACCATCGACGACCTGCCGCTGTTGATCGGGGGACCGTACGTTTACAAACAGGCCCATGCGTTTGCGAGAGACGCTGGAGAGAGCCGGCGGCGCGCTCTGGCAGCCCACGGGGTCGACACAAACGAGGACCTTCTCTTTGCCGAACATCCCGATCAATGCATCACCGACGCGATCTACGTGGCAGCCGAGTATGGTGAGCGAACCGCCCTCGAAGTGCTCGCGCTCATCGAACGGGGCGGACGGCGTCCGGCCGATTTCGCGGAGATACCAAACCTGGTGTTGATGACCGCCGACCGGGGCTGGCACGCCACCGAGCGCCGCCCCGAGACATTCGACATCGATCATGATTACGTGCGCTGGACCGAGATCGACGAGTTGCCGACGTCGATCCCTGTACGCACCAGCGTCGGTTGCCCGTATCGCTGTCGCTTCTGCGACTTCCACCGACTCCACCCACACTCCACACTGCGCTCGGTCGATTCGATCCTGGCCGAGCTGCGCGAAGCCACCAATCTCGGCCGGGGGTTCATCTCTTTCGTCGACGACAACATCTTTCCCACCGCAAGACGAGCCTCCGAACTTGCGCGCGGGATCATCGACGCCGAACTCGACGTCATATGGGGCGGATTCTTTCGTGCGGACCATGTGGACGAAAGCAACGTGCAGCTGATCAGAGAGTCGGGCTGTCGCTTCGGCTTTTGCGGCATCGAGAGCGGGGACCTGGACCAGCTCGAACGCATGGGACGGGAGGGAGATCCCCAACGCGCCGTCGCAGGAGTTGAGCTATGCACCGCGGCCGGTATCGACATGATCGCGACCTTCCTGGTCGGCTTCCCCGGCGAAACCCGCTCAACTCTCGATAACACCGTCGAGCTGATGAACCGTCTACCGATCGAAAACCCCGGCTCGGCGTCGTTCGAGATTTACCCGTTCTACCTGTCGCCGAGCACTGCGGCGGATGCACCTGCGTTTCGGCGTCGGTTCGGCCTGCGCGGCAGGCACAGGGACTGGTCCCACAACACGATGAACGCGGCGGAGGCGGCCCACACCTGGGCGCCGTACATGTTCAGGGGCGTGGAAGAAGTGCCGTACAACTACAAGACCGCCGACGTACCGAGCTGGTGGGACCTGGATCAGCGGCGGGAGGCATTCGCTCGCAGGCGGGCGCTGACCCTCGGGTTCCTCGACCGAGTCGACGACGCGGAGATCCAGCGCCTGTTCGCGGATTTGTATCGATGGATAGTAGAGCCCTCCAAAAACGCGGATACCCCTCCCTGGCAAAACTGGCTGGCGGATCGAACGAGGCAGCCCGGAGCTCACGCAAGGCGGGATTGGTAAGGACTCCCACTATTCACCCAGCGTGCCGGGATCTCTCACGCATCTCACCCGGTTTTCGTGTTCATCGGTGTAGGTACTCTCCAATCGACAGCTTTGAAAACCAAACGCCCACACCTCGTTTTCAGAAGACGGGAAGAATGATGTCGTCCAGAAACCAGCACCATCCGAGCACTCGCCTTCCAGCTCGTCGGGCCAATAGCAACCTGAAGTGGAAGGACCTTCCATATACGGACATCCCAGACAGTCCTCCTCCACCCAATCCACATCGGGACCGCTCCCATCCGTAGCTATGCACGCACCCCCGTACTCGGAGTCGGGACATCCCCTTATCAAAGTCCTCAGTTCATCAATGGTGGGCAATCTCCAATCGCTCTCTCCATCCAGAACAAGGTCCTGGCAGTATTCCTGGGCATCTTCAAACGAGACGCGCTCATCCATCCCCATGCATTTCTCCCAATAACGACCGAGCACGTCCTCGTACCAGGTGCCGCAGCCCTCCTCGGTGTCACCCGTATCGGTATCACCGGTATCGGTATCGGTCGTGTCGGTATCTGAGCCACCGTCTTCAGGCCCGAGAATGTCGAGGTCATCCATCTCATCGACACTCAGACATCCGGCAATCGAAAAAGAAACCAACAACACAATTACTCGTTTGTTAGAGGAGTTCATCTTCACAACCTCGTTTCACCCTTTCATCCAGGGGTTCTCAAGTACAATTGGTGTCCAATGCAAACATGATACCATGCCGGTCCAAATGAATTGTTCATTTAATTTCAACAGATTGGGACAAAATGAGCAGGATTTCAGTGACACATCATGTGCCGTTGGACGACGGGGAAGAGCGGACCCGGGCCTGGTCAACGCGCGTAGCCCCTGATGGTTTTCATGCGCTCGCGCAAGGTGGGATGGGTGTTGTGATATGCCCGGTACAAACGGTGTGAACCCGGGCTGCCGAGGTTCTGCTTTGTGAGCGCCGTCAGCGCCCCGACCAGATCCTCACCGTCTCCCGTCGCCTCCACGGCGAACCGATCTGCGGCGCGCTCGTCGCGCCTCGACAGTACCCTGCTCACCCATCCAAATGGAAACAGCATCTCGGAGGCGAGCAACCCGAAGACCACTATCAATCCATGTTCACTCGACCGCTCGAATCCCAGCCCGGCGTACACGTCACCCTGCCCGCCGAGCCAACCCATGACGGCGAAGACTGCCAGCATCAGGGCGACGGTCATCACGATTCTCTTTGTCACATGTCCGAGCTTGAAGTGGCCCAACTCGTGAGCCAGCACGGCGAGCAATTGCGGCCGTTCCAGACTGCTCATCAGAGTATCGTAGAGAACTATTCTGCGCGCGCCCCTCAACCCGGTGAAAAATGCGTTCGAATGAGAGGAACGCTTCGATCCATCCATGGTGAGCACCTTGCTCAGGGGAAATCCCACGCTCCTCGCCAGTCGGGCCACATCATCGGCCAGATCCGCCTCCACCGGCTCGAACTTGTTGAACAGCGGCATTATCACCACCGGGTATATCCATGTGATCAGCAGCTGGAGGATCGTGACGGCGGCAAAGGCAAACAACCACCACGCAGTCCCGGCGTGTTTCATCATCAACAACACCACGCTCCCCAGAACGGCGCCCAGAACGGCCGCCACCCCCAGACCCTTGAGCTTGTCCGCGATGAACCCACCGGGGCGCTGCTTGTTGAACCCGTGTTTCTCCTCGACGACGAAGGTGTAATACGCGTCCGACGGAAGGCTCCACAGAAAACCCAACGCTCCAAGAATCCCAAAGAATAAAAGGCCGGACCATGGCTGCCCGATCTCCACCTGGACCACCGCACGATCGATGAACGCAAAACCGAACAACAGCAGGGCCCATAGAGGCGCCATGTCCACAATCCTTAAAACGAAACGGAAACGGAGCTTGTCGCGGTTGTAAGAGATTGCCTTGCGAATGGTTTCTATTTCGACAACACCCTCCAGGTGGGACGGCACCCGATCGGGTCGTCTCGAAAGGTAGCGTGCCTGCAGGATATCCAGCGTGGACTCCAGCGCAAAACGGGCCGCGAGAAAGGCCGCAAAGATCCATGTGAACAGGTTCCATTCCATTTTGTTGTCATACACCCAACCAGAACCGGGCACCAAGTGTTGATCCCGCAGTGGACCAGCCTGTACACTCGACTCGAAAATGAAAATCAGGAAAACCCAGATCGTTTTGGCGGCGCCCGATCCGGTCACGTCTGCGCATGTGATCGGGATGTTGAAGGCACACGGAATCGGACCCCGCGTCGTCATCGACGATTCGCGAGGCTGGAGCGCCCGGGCACGCAAGGCAATCGACTCCCTGGCGCACCCGATCATGCTCCTGGTTCCATCGGACCGCCTTCCAGGCGTACAGTTCGATCTGGCGAAGCAGGTTGCCGCGACGGGCGGGGTAACCTTCGCCTGGAGTCAGAAGCAGCGCAACGGCGACGCTCAGGGGGACGACCAGTTGATGGACAAGCTCCTCGATCAACGAGGCGCCATTGTGAGCAGCAACCTGACCGCCCTCATCCAGGCCTTGAGGATCACCGAATTCCTGGGAAAACTTGACCCCTTCAACGTTCGTCTGAAGGGTCGCAAGAGCGCTCTCAAGTCGCACCTGTCCTGCGCCCTTGCACACGCGGATCTCGCGCCGATGAAACAACGTTTTCAAAATGATCTGGTGCTGGAGATCGGCCGTGACGGAAAAATCGAGATCGAATCGCAGGATGGACGACGCCTGACCCTGGGCGCACCCGACGTCATATCAACCGCGCTGTCGCTCCTTTGCCGCACACGGAACGCAACTGTTTCCGGAACGAAACCTCAGTTTGATTTCGGCGAGGTTGATTCCGAAGTCGTGGACCTCATCGCCCGCCCTCCAAAACGCCTGCTCTCGGAGACCACATCAAAACGCCTCGCCTCGGCATTTGGAATTCACAGCGGCCCCGAGCGACTGTGCACATCTCCCACCGAGGCGTCGCGCTTCGCATCCGATCTGAAAACCCCGGTCGTACTCAAGCTCGTGCGCCCGTACCTGGAGGGAAAATCCAACCTCGGAGCCATATCTCAAAAGGTAACCGGCCACGCACGCGTGCGGCGGGAGTACCACTCTCTGCAAGCCCTCGGCACATCCCTCGCGCCACCGGCCGCCCTGGGCATTCTCGTGGCCGCTCACGTGGACGGCGGATCCAGAATCTGGCTAAAGATGGCAGAGCATCCGGTGTTCGGAAGACTGGTCATCGGAGGACATGGAGACACCCCGTCCGGATCGCCGCAGATGGTCCTCTCACTTCCGATCATCGAAAATGACGCACAAAAGGCGCTCTGCTCAATGGGGTTCGACGACGCAGACGAAGAAACTAAAAAACTCGCGCACGCAACGGCGCTCTTCGGCAACATGATCCGTCACCTGGGCGAAAAGATATCCCGCGCCGAGATACATCCCCTCGTAGCGCGGAAGAACGCGGAGACAATGGCCCTCGATGTATTGATCGAAATTGACGGTGTGCCTGCCTTGTAAGGAATCCTTGTGAAAAGATGGAAAATCTACTAGGAACTCCCTATTAACGTCTGAAAACTTTGAACGAGTGGCATAGCTGTAGTTTATTCGGTGTAAAACCAGGCATGAATTCAGTCGGACAAAATCACATCGGGCAGATCCTCGATCGCAAGTATCGAATAACGCGCCTCGTCGGGGCCGGAGGCATGGGTACGGTTTACGAGGCCGAGCACATCCTTCTGAGCCGCAAGGTGGCGGTGAAGGTCATGCACCCCGAATATGTGTCCAATCCCGAATCCGTGGAGCGCTTTTTCCGGGAGGCCAAGGCCGCCAGCGCCATCGGGCATCCCAACATAATCGATATTCACGACGTCGGCCGCGAAGATGACGACACTATTTTCATCGTCATGGAACTCCTTTCAGGGAGAAGCCTCGACAACATCATCGACAGTGACGGCGGGTGCACAATCGAGCACTCGGTTCATATTGCGCTGCAGATCCTGTCAGCGCTCGATGCCGCTCATAAAAAGGGCATCATTCACCGGGATCTCAAGGCGGACAACGTCTTCCTGTCATTGAACGCCCGCGGTCGCGAAGAGATCAAGCTCCTCGATTTCGGAATCGCCAAGATCGAAAAAGGGAACGCCGCGAACCTGGGCCTTACAAAGGAAGGCAACGTCGTCGGCACGCCCTATTACCTGTCTCCCGAACAGGCGCGCGGTGGAAAGGGCGCAGATCTGCGCATCGACATATGGGGCGTCGGCGTGCTCATGTACGAAATGCTCAGCGGCTCGCTACCGTTCAGCGGTGAGAACTACAACGAGATCTTGAGCAATATCTTGATGACCGAGCCGGCCTCGCTCAAGGATGTGGCGCCCAATGTTCCCGACGATATTGCAAATGTGGTCGCGAAGGCCATGGCCAAGGACCGGGATGACCGATTCGCGAACGCGGACGAGATGATGGCTGCGCTGACGCCTTTCCACAGCGTCGACCGCGAGGATATGAGCACAATAGTATTCGAGACGCTCAACCCGTCGGCAGCGGCGCACCGCCTCGGCTCGGGAGACGGAACAACGCCGCAACCGAACAAGGGTGAGGAATTGCGGAAAAGCGATCCGAACGCGCAGACGATGGATCTGGATCTGGACGAGATGCAATACGCAGACAGCGTCGCCGCTCCCATCGTACGGCGCTCTAATACGCCTTTTGTAATCGCGGCGGGGGCCGGGTTGGTCATTATCGCCGCGATCCTCGGCTTCGCCTTTGTCGAACTGGGAAGCAATGAAGATATCGTTTCACCCGCCGGTGATGTCTCCTCGCCCATATCCCCCGAGATCGAGACGGTTCGGGAGAACCTGACCATCGAAAAAGCCAGGGTGACACTTGAGGTAACAGGCGCCCCGCCGGATGCGATCATCACCCTGGACGGCCTTGAGGTGAAATCAAAGATCACGCGCGAGGCTTCAAACAAACCGGTGTTGCTGAAGGTGGAGGCGCCCGGTCGGGAGCCGTTCGAAAAGGCGCTGGTTCTGAAAGCGGATCAGGTAATCCGCGCGGAAATGAAGAAACTGGAAGAGACTCGGCCCCAGAAACAGAAGACGCTCAACAAGAAGCCGCGCAGTTCATCGAAGAAAAAGAAGCGTGAAAAGAAGAAGAGCAAGAACTGGGAAACCAACCCATTCGGGTAAAATCATGATCAAAAATTGTATGTTGTTTGTCGTCGCGGTTGTCCTCGCCGCCTCTGGAGCCTCGGCGCAAGAGGTGTCACCGGGGTGCCCGGAACGTCCCGATGATGAGGCAAAGGCAAAAAAGCTGGCTGGAGAGTGGTTCTCCAAGGGTGAGGTTCTCGTGGAGGAAAAGATGCACGCCGAGGCCCTCGGAGCATTCGGCTGCTCTTTGAAACTGGTGGAGCATCCGGCGACGCTAATAAACGCAGGCCTGGTGGCCCAGATGGCGGGTAACAAGGAAACTGCCCTTTCCCATTTCAGAAGGTATCTGGAATTGGAGCCCGAGGGCGCTCGCGCGGACGAAGCCAGGGCCAATGTCGCCGCGCTCGAGATCGAACTGGAGCCGGAGCCCGAGCCGGAAATCGAACCGGAGCCCGAGCCGGAACCAGAACCGGAGCCGGAGGAGGACATGCCGGCCGAACCCGTCGACGACGGCCCGAATCTCAAGTTGATCGGGGGGGTGTCGCTAGGTATCGGCGGTGCGGGTCTTGTCCTGGGCGCTGTATTCCAGGGACTCGTCGGCAAGGCCCGTAGCGATGGTGAAGACACGTCTGATTATAGCGAATTCGGGGATCAGAAAGATCGCATGGCGTCCTTTCAGGTCGGCGCTATCATCAGCTTCGCAGTGGGGGCCGTCGCGGCCGCTACCGGCATGATCATGCTGATGGTGGAAGAAAAAAACACCTCCGAGGGGGAGATCTCGGTTAAACTCAATCCTTACCCTGGAGGCCTGGCTCTGGAAGGAACGTTCTGATGCAAGATAACAAAACAATCACGTTATTTTCGGTTATCGCGCTGGTCGTGTCTTTCGTCTTCATTGCGTGCAACCTCGAACCCAGGCAGGGACAGTTCGTTTGCACAGAAGACTCCGATTGCCCCCCCGAATGGCTATGCAACCCGGCCGATTCTCTTTGTTACTCGGATGAAAACAATTTCCCGCAGTCGACAGATACGGACACTGACGCCGATACAGACGCTGACGGCGATACAGACAGCGATACAGACGCCGACACCGATACGGATGCCGACACCGATACGGATGCCGACACCGATACCGACACCGATACCGACACGGATACCGACACCGATTCGGATACCGACACCGATACCGACACCGATACCGACACGGGAACGGACACCAACAACACATGCCCGTACGACTGCATGCCGCCCACCGCGTGTGCCAACGGAGGAGGGACGGAGATGCCCGCCTTTACCTGTACCAGCGCGGCTCATGTTTGTTGCTACATACCGGACGCGGGATGAGGGGAAGAAGGTATTTATGAGAAGCGAGATGTTGAGCATTTGTGTGGTGCTGGGGCTTGTGGCTGCGATTGCCGTGGGGTGCAGCAACAACAGTCCTGGCGTGGGCAACAGTGACGGCGGAACGGATACCGACACAGACATCGATAGCGATACGGATACCGACACAGACGGCGACAGCGACACGGATACCGATAGCGACACGGATACCGACACAGATGCGGACGCGGGGCCCGATGGGGGCAGTAATTTGCCTTCATACCTGATATCCGTCGACTACCAGGCGTCACCATCCAGGTTGATCAAGATCGACATCGTCACAGGAGCCGGCCAGGTGCTGTGCGACTTGCCCGTTGCCTACAGTTCCTTCACGTACAACTCATCCACGTTCTCCCGGGATGGTTTTCTGTTCATGTCCAACAGCTCTGAAGGCAGGCTGGACATGATCGATCCATGCACTTGCGACGTCACCGAGATAGGCCTCACCGGATACGCCTCACTGCCGGGGATCACCGCCGACTACGGAACCGGGCTTTTTGGTGTTGAAACCACAAGCGATTTACTGCTCTCACTTGATACGAGCACCGGAGCGGGCACCGAGATCGGTCCCCTCGGCGTAGATTTCGGAACCTCCGGCGCCACATGGTCCGATGACCTCAACACCGGCACGGGAGGGCTGTACGGCATCAACGGCTCGAATAGTCACCTCTACTCCATTGATTATACCACCGGCGCCGCGACTCAGATTGTCGGCATGAGCCTGGCTTTCGCATCAGTGGGTATCGAGCTGCTACCCGCCAACGGCGAAATCTACGCATGCACCAGCTCGAACAGCGCGGTTCTGCGACAGATCGACCCCATCAGCGGAACCGTCACCGAGATCGGCTCGGGAATGGGGCATTTCAACGATCACTGCGACAACCTCGCCGCACCCTGGGTTATCGTGGACTGTCTGGAAGATTAGGGTTGCGGATTCCCTACGAACGATTCGGGTTTAACTCGTCGGTATCCCAGGTGGCTGGGTTCTGGACGATGTATTCGCGGATGCGGTTCAGTTCTGCGTCGCTGCGGATGATGCGCTCGTAGTAGTTGCGCTGCCATAGCCTGGCGCCGAGGGTGCCGCGCAATTCGTTGATTTGTCTGGTCACTGCAGATTTGTACGAACCCACAATCGCGCCGATCGAACCGGACCTGGGCCCCGGCGATTCCACATTCGTCTGTAGGGGCGACGCATGCTGTACAGTATCATGACATCGTTTACAGGTATTATCAGGACATAGTTTACACCTGATAGATATTCTCTTCCTCCCCAAGGAAGAGAGGAAAAATGCCCTGGCAAACAACGAATGTTATGGAGAAGCGC
>JAUVDV010000177.1 GCA_030595125.1 Deltaproteobacteria bacterium | reverse complement strand
TCACGCCTCCCACGCAATAGACAACTTCGAGTGGCGGAGCCGGATTCTTCGGGGGACACTCCGTCGCCGGACACCTGACCTAAGAAAAAAAGACAAGTAAATCAACAATGTTTTCTTATGAGAGTCAATACTTAGGCAGTTTTTGGACATCTGTTCAGTGGTTGGGTATTCTGAGAGTCGCCATGAGGCGAACATTGCATATCCGCACCGCCTTCGAGTCCACGCGACTCGGCGATGAGCATTTGCAGCACGCTTACGAAATGCTGGTCCCGGTGAGCCGGCGCCGTATCCGCCGGCCAGTTGCCGAGTCCGTAGACGCCGGCAATAACAAACAATCACCGGACCTGCAGCAGCAGAAGGTGAGGAGGGGCCGATGAAGTCGATCGCACTGTACGCCCGGGTCTCCTCCGACCAGCAGGTTCAACGAGCCACCATCGAGAGCCAGATCGCTGAGCTCAAACAACATGCCGAAGCCGATGGTCACGTCGTGTTGCCCGATGACCTACATGCGGACGAGGGGTATAGCGGCGCCACTCTCGCCCGGCCAGCCTTGGAGCGCCTCCGTGATCGAAGCGCCGAGGGCGGGTTGGATCTGATCTATGTGCATGCCCCGGATCGGCTGGCCCGGCGCTACGCATACCAGGTGCTGCTGTTGGATGAGTTCTCGCAGCACGGCACTACGGTACAGTTTCTCAAAGGGCCGTCTGGTGAGACGGCCGAAGATGAGTTGTTGGTGCAAGTTCAGGGGATGATCGCCGAATACGAGCGAGCGAAGATCTTGGAACGCTGTCGACGCGGCAAACGTCATCGTGCCCGTCAGGGCCTAGTCAATCCTCTCTCGGGAGCACCGTATGGTTATCTGTATGTCCGCAAGACTGAGGATGGTGAACCGGCACGGTATCAAGTGCTGCTTCACGAAGCGAAGGTCGTGCGGCAAGTCTTCGAGTGGCTGGTGCACGAACAGCATTCGATCGGTGAGATCGTCAGAAGGCTCAACGCACAGGACATCCCGACTCGCAGAGGTGCCGCCCGCTGGGACCGGTCCACGGTTTGGGGCATCCTGCGCAACCCGGCCTACAAGGGAAAAGCAGCCTATGGCAAGACAGAGGCGGTAGAGCGCAAAGCACAGCTGCGGCCCATGCGGGGGAAGAATTCGCTGCCAAGGCGGCCCAAGAGCACCTACCGTGAAAAGCCTCCCGAGGAGTGGATCTACATCGATGTCCCGGCGATCATATCGGCGGATGTCTGGGCAGCGGCGAGTGAACAACTGGAACGGAATCGGCAGTTGTCCCAGAGGAATGCGCGCGGCAAGCGGTACCTGCTGCAGGGGCTGGTGGTCTGCGCGAAGTGCGGATACGCGTACTACGGCAAAACGGTGTCCCGTGCCACGGCGAAAGGCAAAGCGCGCTGGGCGTACTATCGTTGCGTCGGCACGGATGGCCATCGGTTTGCGGGAGGCCGCGTGTGCGACAACAAGCAGGTCCGCGTTGATCAGATCGATGGCTATGTTTGGGAATCAGTCTGTGAGTATCTGCAAAATCCTAAGCGCCTGCTGGAGGAGTGGCGGCGCCGGGGCGCTACCGATGGCGTCCAGGCAGAGCTTCGGCAGTACAGGGATGAGGCGGCTCGTCTACTTACCAAACAGGAACGAAGCCTACAGCGATTGCTCGACGCCTATGAAGCTGACGTCATTGAGCTCGATGAGCTGAAGACCCGGACACAACGTGTCCGGCAACAGCTCAATGGGGCGCGTAGTGACCTGAAGAAAGCAGAAGCTCGGCTCACTGAGACGATTGAGCTGCAGGAAGTGATTGGGAGACTCGAATCCTTTCACGAACGCGTGAATCGGCGCCTCGATGACCGGACCTGGGAAGATAGGCGACAGCTCATCCGCATGCTGGTCTCAAGGGTCGAGATTGACGAGGAGGGTGCGACTGTGGTGTACCGGGTGCCTGGGAGCGGCACAGGAGGCACCGGCAGTTCACCCGGCGGATCCACCTCGGAGCCCCCCAGCTCAGAAAGTTGTCTATTGCGTGGGAGGGGTGATATCCCCCCTGCTCGCCAACATCGCCCTTGGCGCTATCGAACAGCGCTACGAGCGATGGGTCCACAAGACACCCGCGAAACGTAAGAACGCTCAGACCGACCCGCGAAAGGCGGCGCATATAGCGCGCACTAGCGATCGTCGGGCAGGGCGACTTGTCTGTCTTCCCATCCGCTACGCCGACGACTTTGTCGTCTTAGTAAGCGGAAGCAGTGAGCAGGCCGAGACCGAAAAGGACGCCCTCGCCGAGCATCTGCGGTCAACCCTGGGGTTGGAGCTCTCGACCGAGAAAACCAGGATCACTTCCATGAGGAAGGGATTCGACTTTCTAGGTCACCGCGTCCGCATCAAATGGGACCGACACCGGGGCATGTATTCCTCGTTAGAGATCCCGAAAGAGAAGACGCAAGCGCTCCGCCATAGGATCAAGCGGCTCACAGGTCGGAGCACGATGAACCAGTCCCTGGCATCGTTGCTTCGGAGGCTCAATCCTGTCATTCGAGGTTGGGCGAATTTCTATCGTCACTGCTTCGGGGCTCATACTGTATTCAATCGACTCGATTGGTACATCTGGGACCGGATCTGGCGGTGGCTTCGGAAGAAACACCCAAAACTCGGAGCCAGGAAACTCTACGCCCGGTATTGTTGCCGAACCCCCACGGGAAGACGCAAGGTATGGGGCCAGGACGGTGTCCTATTGTTCCTCACAGATACTCTGAAGGTGGAACGATTTCGACTCGGTAATATGAGCCCACCCGACTTCACCAGGACTCCTGGAGAGCCGGATGCGTAACGAAAGGCGCACGTCCGGTTCGGAGGGAGGTCATGGGAAACCGACGGCGGCAACGCCGCACGGCGCTCATGATCTACCCTACTATCTCCTCCGGGCTCCAGTCCTGAGGACGCCGGGGTGCTGTTTGCTCATTGGACTTTTTGTTCTGGTCATTGGTTGTCATGGTCCCCAGGGTAGCCGCATCTCGCTTCCACCGCAATAGGCTTCCCTGTGAGACACCGACCTCCTTAGCCAAGCTGCATGCCAACGACACCCACGGCCACGCCGCCGGGGACGAGGTCATCATCCGCGTGGCGCGGCGCTTAAAACACGCCATCCGCGCCGACGATCTCGCCGCCCGCTGGGGGGGCGAGGAGTTTCTGATACTCCTGCCCGAGCAGCCCCTGGAGGGAATCGTAGCCGTGGCCCGGAAGGTGCTTCGCGCCATCTCCGACCAGCCCATCGGCGCCCAGCAGCACCGGGTCTCCGCGTCGGCGGGCTTGGCGCTGTATCCGGATCACGGGCTCACCCCGGACGAGCTCATCCGCCACGCTGACGAGGCGCTGTACCATTCCAAGGAGTCCGGCCGGAACCGCTATTCTCTAGCTCACAAATAGCGAAGCCCACGGTGTGCTGCCGTGGGCTTCAAGTACTGCCGTACCGGATCAACGCTGTCACAAGCTCCCGGTACAGGCACACATTGATGCCATGGTGCCAGATCATCGGGAGCTGCCGGCCTCGCTCCCCGATGCAAGATGCCACAATCCCCGACTGGCAAGCCGCCGCGATAGTCCAGCGTCAACCCAAGGTGTTCATTGACTCGGGGCAACTCCAAGGTTGCGCACCCTGCCAAAATTATTGACTACCCGTATTGTGTGTCCGG
>JAUVDV010000174.1 GCA_030595125.1 Deltaproteobacteria bacterium | reverse complement strand
GCCATCGGGTTATCTCGGCCAAAGGAGAGCTCGGCGGCTGGTCCGGGCCCGAGGGTTGGAAGGAATGGCTCCTCGAGCTCGAAGGCTGGGTAGTCGAGTAGGTGACCCTATCCCGGCTCGAAAGAACTATTAATAGTACTCTGTCAAGTGCTATAATAAGCACTATTCAGGAGGCTATCATGAATACCATCACCGCAAGCGAGTTGAAAGCAAGAGGGATACAAGTGGTTGGAGATGAGGTGACCGCTATTTCATACAGGGGCAAACCCACGTACCTGATTCTGCCGGAGTCACACTGTAACTATTTAGCGTGATGATACCACACTCGACAGGGCTGTCACGATTGGAAGATGCTGGGCGGAGGCTGGCCGGAATGCTGTGCTGCCAGGGCCTCAATGATGAAGTCGGCGTGGTCGATTCCTTGTTTTTGGGCGGTCTGAGATGTGGACATGAAATGGGCGTGGACTTCGGTTCCGCGTTCGGATCGGGTTCCGCCGATGACCTTGCGCATTACCACCAGGGCGCGGGCGGCCAATTCGCCGCCGTTGTTGTGGGCCGGGATGTCGGGGTCGCTCATGAAGCGCAGGAGCCCGTGGAATTCTTTCACGCATCTGGCCTGGAGCCTGGCCACGTCGGGGTGGCCGCCGATCTCGGCGTTGGCGATGATGCGGCCGAGGCGGATTCGGATTCCGCGTTGCATAGATTGATCACCGGTCGACTGTGCGACCAGCGCGTCGATGTAAATCCGGTGGAGGGTGTCGGCGAATTTCTCGATCCGCTCGTCCGGCGCCATTTCGAGAGCCTTGTCGGCATCGCGGAGCAGGTGGACCCAGCAGAATTGGTGGACCATCCACTCGCAGGTCCGGTATGCGCCCATGAAATCCGAAACGATGGTGCCCTCGTACGGCGCGACTACGTTTCCGTCCTCGTCCAGCTCGCAAAGAAGTTCCTCGATGACCTTGTGGCCGCGGCTCTTGTCGAAGTGAAAGTAAGACAGGCCGAGGTTGGCCATCAGCCAGGCCCAGAGCTTCTCGCCGTCCTGCCACCAGGTGGTCTCGTCCATGTTGAGCCAGGCGTCCATCAACGCCCGCTCCAGGATCTCTTCGGACACCGTCTTCGTTCGCCGCGCCGCCCGCTCGATGAGCTGGTAGACGCCGCTGGCGCTGATCTTCAGGCCGACGTGCTTGCCGAAGTACTGTGCGATTTTGTTGAAGGGCAGCCTCATGTCGTAGCGGAGGTTGAGGGCCATCGCGAGAACTCCCGGTCCCAGCTTCGACGTTCCCGGCAGCGGCTTGTCGCCGTACTCGGGAGGCAGCTCGCTCCAGTGAATTTGACCGCAGCCCTCGCACAGGTACTCGAACAGGATGTTCCGTTCGACCTCGACCCGTGCCGGAATCACGTTCTCGATGACCACCTCTTCGGTATTGCCGGTGGGCGTCAGCGCGCCGTGGCAGTCAGCGCACTCCTCTTTCGTGCGCTCCACTTCCTTGTCGATCTTGTTCGGTATCTCACGCTGGGAACCCTCATGTCCTTTCTTTCGTCCCGGCGTCTTCTTCTGTCCTGGCTTTCGCTTCTTCCGCGAGTTTGGACGCGACCGCGAGCGGTGCCCCCGCTTCCACTCCTCGATGATGCGGGCCTGCTCCTCGACAGTTTTCCGAAGGTCTTCAACGAGCTTTTCCAGCTCGGCAACACGCTCGCGAAGAGCTTGGTCATTAGTCGGCACAACCATTGTAGATCATGCCTGAAAAAAGATTGTAACCCGGGATCAGCAACGCGATCCCTTTATATTTCAACAGACGTATCGCCTCATGTGGCGTACGCTAAACAGTTACGTTCACAGTGTATTGATGTTGCAGATCCCTCGTCAGCCGCAACACATGATATCGATGGAAATCCGAGAGTTCCACTGCCTGACATGGGCGCTTATGAATTTATTTAGTAGGGGGTCAAATGATGATTTCCTACAAAATGATTATACGGTTGCTTTTAGGCATATCAGCATTTGTTCTGGCTTTTTCTTGTGGAAAGGATCTGCCAAACCACAACCCTGAGGATGCCGGCACCGATGTTGATTCCGACAGTGATTCAGATGCAGATTCCGACACGGACACAGATGTAGATACGGATACCGACACCGATACCGATACCGGCGAATGCACAATAGAGATCAATTGGATTGCCCTATCGGCTGGAACGTACTTGATGGGTGGACCAGCCGATGCTTTGAACCCAAATCGATTCCCACAGCATAACGTAACGGTGCCCGATTTCGAAATGATGGAAAACGAGGTGACGGTGGAGCAGTACGACTGCTGCTATCAACAAGGCAGTTGTACTGAACCGATGCCGGCGGGATATGAGCCGCCGGACGAAGAAGATATTGAGAAATGCAACTGGGACAAAGAAGGTTATGACGATTATCCGATCAATTGCGTCAACTGGTTCCAGGCAAGAGACTTTTGCGAATGGGCATTGGCCAGGCTGCCTTCGGAAGCGGAATGGGAGTACGCCGCTCGAGGCGAAGGGCAGGATATCGCCTATCCCTGGGGCGATGAAGAACCGACGTGCTATTACTGCGTAATGGACGACGGAGGCGACGGATGCGGAACCGATGAAACGTGGGAGGTGTGCGGAAAGCCGGATGGGGATTCCGAGCAGGGAGTTTGCGATATTGCCGGGAATGTATTTGAGTGGGTGCAGGACTGCTACCACCATAATTATGATGGCGCTCCTACTGACGAAATTGCCTGGGAAACGGATTGTACATTGTCCAGAGTTACCAGGGGAGGAGGCTATACTTCCGGTTATATTCCGTTTTTTGAGGTAGCGGGCAGAAGTTATGGTGCGGATTACAGTTGGGGTTCTCCAAAAGGTTTCCGTTGCGCAAGGTGAGATTGGATGAGGTTGTGTTTTACGATGGCTTGTCTTCTTTCCGGCGTCGCGGTCGTCTGGGGTTGCGGAGATAGCCCGGGCAATCGTCCAATCGAGGATTCGGGTACTTCGACGGATTCGGATTCAGATACCGACACGGATAGTGACACCGATACCGACACGGACTGCGTTCCAACGGACGAGTGCGTCTGGACCTCATGCCACGAGAACGACCTGTGGTGCTTCGACGACTGCGACGAACCCAACCACAAGCAGGAGGATTGCGGCCTGAACGACTGCGTCGACGGCGCGTGCGAGGAAACCGGCCCGGACGAGTGCGTGATGCAGCCGGACTCCGGCCTCTGCTGGCGCATATGCCCCGCCGGGCAGTCGTGGAACGGAAGCTGGTGCGAGGGCTCCTCCGAGCACGACGACTGGCAGGTGATGATCCAGATGTGCGCCGATCTCGGATTCGGATACCGTATCCCGACGTTCGAGGAGCTGACCGGCATCCTGGACGACTGCGAGCCGCAGGTATCGTCGATGCAGCCCGGAGAGTGCTCCAACTGCGAGCACAGCGACGACTGCAACGCGATGTTCGGGTACGACGTCTACAACTACTGGGTGCTCGAGGAGGACGCGGTCGATCCCGCCCTCGCATGGACGGTCGACCTCTACACCGGCTCGGTGTCCACCGAACAAAAAGACTTCTACGCATGGGCCAGGTGTGTGAAGGAGGGGAGTTAAGACAAAAACATCACGGACACCGGTCCCTACCTGGACTCCTCGGCGATGCGCCTCTTGCTCGCGGCCCACGAGCAAATTGGGCAAACGGTCAGGTCGTGACGTCTTGCCGGGCAGTGTTCTCTTCCGAAGTAGATGATCTGTAGATGAAGGACATTCCATTTCTCCCTTGGAAACACCTTCTTGAGATCCGCCTCTGTCTTCGTCACCGATTTCCCCGAGGACAGCCCCCACCTCGCCGCGAGCCTG
>JAUVDV010000201.1 GCA_030595125.1 Deltaproteobacteria bacterium | reverse complement strand
AAAAAGCTACCGAGACCCGCATCGGTCAGGAGTTCGGGCGTCAGCGTTATCGACATCGTCGGAATGATTTTACAAACCTCGGCAGGTAAAGGCAAGTGCTGAGGTTTTTAAAGAAGTTTGAAGTTTGAAGGGGGAAGTTTGAAGGGTGAAGGGTGAAGTTTGAAACAGGCGCCTTCGGCTGGGAATCAGCGGGTACTGGAATTCGACTGAGCCAACTGGTGGACAACCCCGGCTTCAATATTCCCTTTGGCAAGCTAACTCCTTCACACTTCACCCTTCGAACTTCAAACTTCTCTTGATCCCGAAATGTCGCAATGCGAAACGTGGTGCCCAGTCCTTCCACCCATCATGAAATTAACCCGAACAGTTCGGCACGCAGTTTTTCTCGGAGTGAAGAGATGATCCCAAAAAACTCCGGAAGAGACCAGATAAAAGTACGTCCTCGCCCTACCCCGTCTTGCGCGGATTGGGGATTGAGGTCAGCCTTGGAAGATGGACGAAGACCGCCTTGGCGCGATCTGCTTTGAGCTGGCAGCGCGAGTTGCTGATGAGTCGAGGAAGGACCTGGGCAAGAAGTGGCGATGCCCCAGGGATCTGCGGACGCAGATTGTGGCGTATGCCGTGGTTTGCCGGGAAGACGGCGAGCCCCTGGGTGCGATTTCGGCACGTCTGGGCCTTGTCGAGTCAACACTTGCGCGCTGGTTGCGAAAAAGGAAGAAGCGAGTACCAGTCGATTCCAGCCTTGAGGCAGGCTTCCGGTCCGTTTCGATCGTTCCCTCCGACGAGGTCCAGCGATCAGCCGGCTTGCACCAGTTACGGCTGATCACTGCAGACGGCCACATCGTCGAGGGTCTCGACTGGGAAAGCGCCGCCTATCTGCTGAAGGCCCTCGGATGATCGGCGCCTCACCTTCGGTCAAGGTCTTCGCCTACACCGGGCCCGTCGACATGAGGAAAGGCTTCGATGGTCTATTCGGTTTGGTCAAAACCCACCTTGGCCGGGACCCGTTGTCTGGCGACCTGTTCGTTTTCGTGAGCCGGAATCGCAAACGGGCCAAGGTGCTGCTGTGGGATGGCACGGGCCTGTGCCTGTACGCAAAGCGTCTCGAGCGGGGACAGTTTGCAAACCTCTGGTCAGGTGGCGACAAGGCCGAGATTGAGCTCACGGCAGCGGAATTGCAGCTCTTTCTGGAAGGCAGTTTACTCGTTGGGAAAGTACCCGTAAGTCCTCGAAAACTATGCCTTAACTGCTTGACAAATCACGGGTTTATTGAGAGAATACAGCATGTCGAAGGTGACCGAAATCCGAGATCCCAACACCCTGCAAGAGGTCGCCTCTCACCTTGAAAAAACCGTCATCCGACAGAGCAAAGAGATCGCAAAGCTGCGATTGCAGATCGCTCGTCTTCGTGGCCACGATGTGAGCCCTCAGATGGAGCTTCAGCTGCTCAAAGAGCAGCTCGAGGCCATGAAGCGCGCGACGTTTGCCGCCTCCTCCGAGCGTCGTCCGGAAAACAAGGATGACGATCACCAGAACGACAAAGGCGAAAAGAAACCCAAGACTGGACATGGCCCTCGGACCCAGCCTGACCTGCCGATCGAAAAGGTGGTGCACACACTCGCCGATGACGAGCGCACCTGCGCCTTCTGCGGTGGCGAAGTCAACAAAATGGGCGAGCAATTCGAAGAGTCCGAAGAAATCACTGTCATCTCCCTCGAGTACAAAGTCCTCCATCACCGGCGCCAGAAGTACCGTTGCGGCTGCAATGCCCAGGTCGTTACCGCGCCGGGACCTGTCAAACTCACCCCAGGTGGCCGGTACTCCATCGACTTCGCTGCCCATGTGGCCGAAAACAAGTACCTCGACCACCTGCCGCTCGAGCGCCAGGTCCGC
>JAUVDV010000122.1 GCA_030595125.1 Deltaproteobacteria bacterium | reverse complement strand
GTGCGACATGACCAACCTGGTGTGGGAATCCTGGGTAGTCACCGACTGTACCACCGACCAGTTGTGCGAGACCGATGGCTCAACCTATTCCCAGTGCACCGATTGTCCCGGTGGTTGTAGCGGCGGCAGTTGCCTGTCGGTCCAGGAGACAGTCAATTTCCCGGCGGCGGGAGACTATTTCAGCACGACCTACATGTGGAACGCAGGGGACTATGTGGAGGGAACAAAGACTACGAGCCTGGTGTCTGTCACGGAAGCTGATATTCATCTGGTCATCGCTGACAACGTGCTCAGCTGCGATACACAGGACGTCAATTTCATTGTCAACGGGACGACGGTAGGCAATTTCTCGATCTCCTCAGGCCAGTACACCGTCGATCAGAACTTCAGCTTCAGTTCCATCAGCGGACCTGCCTACACGTTGAGATACCAGACCATAAGCACTGTTGCCGGCGGTTGCGGATCGGCATCGTATTCCAGCACGGGATCAACGGTTACATTCACGGGATCTTGAAGAAAACAAGGGGAGGAACACCATGCAATTTCAAAAGATGTGCTTGATTGCCTGGTTTGTCGCCACTCTAGTTTTTTGCGCATGTGGCGACGACGACGATTGTGAGAACGATGAAAACCAGGATTGGAGCGATTGGGGAGGGGGGTGCGAGGACGACGATTTCGGAGATCTGGAAACCGGAATCACATGGCAGTGGCAGCTCACGAAAGACATCGACACCAGTGTGGATGTAGAAATGTACGACGTGGATCTGTTCGAGGTTTCCCAGGATGTAATAGACGAGCTCCATGACGATGGGCGTATTGTGATCTGCTATTTCTCCGCCGGCACATGGGAGGAGTGGAGGGACGACGCGGGCGACTTTCCCGCAGACGCCCTCGGCAACACCATGGAGGAGTGGGACGACGAGAAGTGGGTGGATGTCCGCTCGACCGAGATCAGGGACATAATGGAGGCGCGGCTCGATGTGGCGGTGTCAAAAGGCTGCGACGGCGTTGAGCCGGACAACATGGACGGCTATCTTTGTAATAATCACTCCGGGTTCGATTTCGACGGGTTCGATCAGCTCGACTTCAATCAGTTCATTGCGGAGCAAGCACATGATCGCGACCTGTCTGTCGGACTCAAGAACGACGTGGACCAGCTCGTGGAACTCGAGCCCTGTTTCGACTGGGCGCTAAACGAGGAGTGCTTTGCCTACGACGAATGCGATAAATACGAGCCGTTCGTCAGCGCGGGCAAGGCGGTCTTTAGCGTGGAGTACGTGGATGACAAGGCCGATGGTGAGGATCTGGCTGCCGAAGTTTGCGGCGATCCTGCGATTGAAGGCTTCTCCACCCTGATCAAGGAGTGGGATCTGGACGAGTGGGTGATATTCTGCGATTGAACGGTCTGTGAAGATCGACTGCCATACACATCTGATGGGGATATCCTCTGAAAGCGGAGGATACGCATCCTTGCGAATGCGAAGATCAATCTCGTTCAAGTTCTTGAGAAGAAAAATGGGCCTGCATCTCGTTTCGGATCCGGTAAAGCAGGATCGGTTGTACGTTGAGCGGTTGGCGGCGCTGGTGGAGGAATCCGAACTGGATCGAACTGTACTGCTGGCGTTTGATGAGATCTACGATGAGAAAGGCAAGGTCGACCGCGATCGCACTTACCTGCACGTGTCCAACGATTACGTGCGCAAGGTTTGCGACGATCGACCGGATATCTTTGCGTTCGGTGCGTCCGTGCACCCCTCGAGAAACGATGCTCTCGACGAACTGGAGCGTGTCGCCCAGCAGGGCGCCTGCCTCGTAAAGCTGTTGCCCAACTCCCAGGGCTTCGATCCTGCAGATCCCCGGTTCGTCGGTTACTGGCGAAAGCTCGCCGATCTGGATCTTCCGCTGCTTATTCACTGTGGCTTCGAGCACACTATTCCCTCGATCGATCAGAAACTTGGCGATCCTGTCCGCGTCCGGCCGGTGCTTGAGGAGGGTGTCAAGGTCATCATCGCCCACGCCGGATCGTCGGGGAAGTTCCATTTACATGAGACGTTCGGCGATACCCTGGCGCTGCTCAGCAAATATCAAAATTGTTGGTGCGATACTTCCGCGCTGGCTAACTTTTGGCGATCGAAGTACCTGTTCGAGTTGCTCGATCCGCCGCTGCTCGAGAGCGTGTACGGGGTGCAGATCGAGGATCCTTTTATTCGTTTCATACATGGGTCGGACTACCCCATTCCCATCACGCCGTTCGCTTTCATCGGTCGCACGAATCGCGCAAAACGCCGGCGCATCTCGAAATTGAAGAACCCATTGCAGATGGACATCGAACTCAAGCGACTTGCCGGCGTACCGGACGAATGCCTGACGCGAACCGCGGAAGTGCTCGCTCTGCAGTAGTTAAAACCAGAGTCTTCCGTTCACGGGCGAAGGCCCATTCGTCGGAGTGGTTCATCGAGGTCGGGCGGAATGGGCGAGGTGAAAACGATCTTTTCTCCCGTCTTAGGATGGGTCAGCGAAAGTGACCGGGCGTGGAGTGCCAGGCGTTTCAACCCCCATCGCTCCCTCATCTCCCGGTTCAGCGCTCCCTTGCCGTAGTTCGCGTCACCGATCACGGGATGACTGATGTGCTTGAGGTGCCTGCGCACCTGATGCAGTCGACCGGTCAGAGGAAAAGCTTCCACCCAGGAGACGTGTCTCGGCTCGATCTGCGCAATAGCCAGGCGGCGGTAATCTGTTTTTGCTTCAACCCTCGGCCCACCCTCCCGACGAGGTATTGGATGATCGATGATACCCTCTTTGGGCGTCTCTCCCCTCACCAGTGCCAGGTAGTGTTTCTTTACCGACCCGTCTTCGAAGTCGGCCCCCATCTGGCCCGCAGTGCGGGCATCGAGCGCAAAGAGGACTACACCGCTGGTGCCCCTGTCGAGTCGATGAAGGGGATGCACAACTTCTACGCCGAGCATCTCCTTCACCAGATCTACGAGCACGACACTATCCTTACCCCACCCTCGGTGCACCAGCAGTCCCGAGGGCTTGTCCACGGCCAGCAAGTACTCGTCGCGAAACAGCACAGAAACACCGCATGGATTATCGATGGAATGCTTGAACACGCTTTTGAAGGAACAATGAGAGCGGTGTCGGTGTCAATAGGCAGAGGTGAGGAGCGAGGTGTGCATCGCGTTTGAAAGATTGTACACTGACAAATCGTTCAAAGATAAATGGAGGAAGAATATGAAACGCATCCACGTGCTGGGATTGATCGCGGCGTACCTGGTTTTCGGTTGTGATCCGCCGCCTCCGGACGCTGTCCCGCCCCTGGAATCGCGGGTGGAGTTGACCGCAGGCGATGTCTGGCTGATCGGCGACGGCGAAAAAGAGAGACTCATCACGGGGGTGATGCTCAAGAAGGATTCCGTGCTGAAGGTCGGAGAAGGAAGTCGTGCGCTGATAAGGCTCAGCACCGGGACACGCGCGTTCCTCAAGGGAGGGACGGATGTCGAACTGGTGGATGGCGGAGTCAAAATGGGCGTGGGCGAGCTCTGGGCCGACGTGACTGGCGAGGGCGACGATCTGCGGCGATTCTCGGTTGGGGATGTCACCGTTACCGCGTCCGGAGCGGGTTTCGATTTGAGGGTCGACGGGGATTTGGTAACTGTCTACGTCGCGCGCGGCCTGGCCGTGGTCGCGTCGAAGGGCGGGAGAGTCGAGGTGCAAAGTGGCCAGCGGGCGGTCTCAAAGGCCGGAGCAACTCCGACCGTAGAGCCGGTGGCCTTCTGGGACGACTGGACGGGCGGAATGGCGGACAAGATGCTCGGCTCCGGATCTGGCGGCAAGGGGACGGGCAGGATTTACGGCATAGACCGCCAGCGCCCGGGTAAAGCACCACAGGATCTGCAGATAGTTTCGCAGAAGGTCAAGATACTCATCAGGGACGGCCTCGCCCATACCACCGTGGACCAGAGGTTCTTCAACCCGTCGAGCACACCGCTCGAGGGGTGGTACTGGTTCACGGTGCCGCAGGGAGCCGCAGTCGAGCGTTTTGCCCTCGAGGTGAACGGTCAGCTCGTGGACGGGGAGATGACCGAGAGAAAACAGGCCGCGGCGGCGTACGAGGAGGCGGTGCGAAAGGCCTTCGACCCGGCGCTGCTCGAGTGGGTTGACGGGCGCACTTTCCGCGCGAGGATCTTCCCAATCCCGGCTGTGGGCGAGCGTCGCGTGGTGCTCTCCTATACGGAGTTGCTGCCTCTGGACGGCGACGTGTACCGCTACGTCTACCCGATGGGCGGTGACGAGGAGGTCGAGATTCAGGAGTTCTCCCTCGAGGTGGATCTGGGCGACGAGGGTGAGGATTACGAGATCGCCACCCTTCAGGACGCAAGGATCGAAGAGGATCGTTCGCTGATATCCATGAGGCGCTCCGGGTATGTTCCCCGGTCGGATTTCCTGCTCGAGTTGAAGAGAACGCAGGAGGTTGAACCGCTGAAGGTCATGCGTTTCGAGACGGGAGAGGAGGAGGCCGACTACGTGATGATCCGGTACTCCCCGGAGGTGGAATGGGAGAAGATCAAGGAGGTGCCGGGAGATGTAGTGGTGGTGCTCGACACATCGGCGGGCGGAGACGAGTCCGATCGTCAGGTTCGTGCGGATGCGGTGGAGGCCGTGTTGAGGGCGCTGTCGTCCACAGATCGATTCGCAGTGATCGCCGCCGATCTGAAGCCGCGGATCGTTTATCCCGCAAAGGGTCTTGCACCGGCGAGTGAAGAGGAGGTGTCGGCTGCCATCGAAGGTCTGGCGGAGATCGTGTCCGCCGGGGCGACCGATCTGGGGGCCATGTTCAATACCGCGCTCAAACTGGTTCACGAATCGGAGCAGCCGGCGGTTGTGTATATTGGCGACGGAAGGGCGACTGTCGGGGAGACAACCCACGACGAGCTGGCGGAGCGCCTGCGCCGTTCCATGGGAGATTCCCGCGCCAGGTTGTTCACTATCGCGGTCGGCGATGACGCGAATTACTCCCTGCTCGACAGGCTCGCCAGAGTGGGAGGAGGGAAAGCGTTCAGGATAGACGTGCCCGACCAGACCGTTCAGGAGGCGCTGCGCTTTGCCGGTTCGGTCAAGACCCCCACCATCACCAACCTTCATATAGATGCGGGCGCCGGGCTCGATCAGGTTTTCTCCATTGTCTCCGGAAAGATATCCGAGGGTCAGGAGATGATCATGCTCGCCAGGACCCATCACGCCCTTCCGGACGAGATAAAGGTGACCGGGAGGCTGGAAGGAAAGCCTTTCGAACGAAAATACGAAGTCAGCGAGGAAGAGGGCGAGGAGTACGGTTACATCCCGGGCATGTGGGGAAGACTCTATCTCGAACGTCTGATGGGCGAGGGGCTGGAGGAGAGCCGAGGCACCATCATCTCCCTTGGATTGAACTACGCTCTCATGACGCCGTTTACATCGTTTCTGGTGCTGGAGAGCGACGCTGCCTACGAGGCGCAGGGGATCGAGCGTCGATCGCGCCTTCGGAGTTGGACCGGGCGCAACGATGGTGACGACGGCGTCGATCTCGCGGATTTGACCGTCGGGGCCCTCGGCTTTCCACTGTCCCTTACCGGCTGTTTATCGGAGGGATCGGAGGATGAGAAGAATTCTGTTGAGCAGACGAGAGAGGAGATGTCTGATCGCTTTGCAAAATATGTGATTAACGGGAACGGTGAAGAACAGGGCGGGAAAGGCAAGCGTCACAAGGGAGAAGAAGGCCAGATGGGCAAGCGGGACGCGACCAAATCCGCCAACCAATACGGTATGAGAGGACCGTCCGGCAATCCGAATCCCTCGATGGCGCGCGAGAGGGCCGTCGATCAGGCGCAGACCGACGGTATCCTCGGGAGTCTCAGTGCCAAGGGTGGTCAGGCGGGAGAAGGAACCATTGGATTGGGCAATCTAAACACCATCGGCCGCGGGGGCGGCGGCGGAACAGGCACCGGCTACGGGAGAGGCGCCGGAAGTCTCGGTGGTCGGAGATCCGATGAAGTGGTGAAGGAAAGCGAGTCGAAGGCTGCGCCTGCGGCGGTAGTTCAGATCGCCGTGGGAAATCCGTACGAGACGTCGGTGCGGCGATCTCCATTCAAGAAGGAGGTCTGTTCGGACGCCTCAAAGAGGCCTCTTCGTCAGCGGCGGATACTGTGGTCGAGGCGCCTCTCGAGGGCGTCGGGGCCGGACCAGATGGCTAGGATCTTCTTCGAGGCGGGCAAGCGCTGCGAGCTTGATATGTGGCGCGACAGAAGGGTGTTGCTCGACATGCTCGAAAACCGTGTCGGCACACCCGAGGATGTTCGCGGTCTGCTGGTGGCCTTTTCCGGTTACCCCGCTTTTCAAAGATACTTGCGCCGCAAGATCCTGCGGCGATCGCTCGATACGGAGATGGTCTACAATCTCTACTTCAGCGAAGGCGTCAACTGGAGCGCCGTTCAGCGCGGGCTGGCGGCCATGAAGACCGACGAGGACAGGCTGAAGAAGGTCCGGGAGCTTCTGGAGGAATATCCGGACGATCCGGTCGGCCGCAGCTTGCTGGCCCAGACCCTTCTGGATGCCGGTGAGAACGAGGAGGCGCTGGCCGTGGCGTATCGTCTGCGAAGGGACGGGCTGGCCGGCCCCTCCGTGCTGCGGATCATGTGCGATCTCCAGGCGGAGGCAGGGTTCGAAGAAGAGGCCCAACGGAGCTGTTCAGAGTTGGTGGAGTTCAACCCGGATGATCCGGCTGCGCGAGAACAGCTGGGCAATCTCTTCTTGCGACACGGCTGGTACGAAGCCGCGTACAGGCAGTTCAAGACACTGGTGGAGGTCGCGAAAGAAAATCCGCTTGCAATGTTGAGGCTCGCCTCTGCGGCGGCGGGCATGGGCAAGATCGATGAGGCGTTGCGTCTGGAGCGCAAGGTTGCCTCCTCCCAGGGAGAGCCGGGACCTTCGGATCCCAGGTTGTGGGCGAGGCTGCATTCCGCCGCTCGCCTGGCCAAAATGATCATCGAGGCAAGGAAAGGAAAGGACGCGAGCAAGACAAAGGCTCTGGAGCGCGGTCTCAAACGAACTCAGGTGTTCACCGGAAAATCGACCCTCAAGATTCTGGTATGGAGTGACGTGGAGGCACAACTGTCTCTGGCTGCGGTTCAGGGTAAGGACCCGTATCCCGTATCTGCAGACGTTCCGGCATATCAGACCGGTCTTTACATGATCGATATGGGGCTCACGGTTCCGTCCGACGTGGACCTTTCGGTCAATCTCAAAGGGGCGCCGCTGCGGCGAGCAGTGCCGTTCAACGTTTACACTATTTCCTTTGACGGAAAGAAGTTCGCCATCGAAGACCGCGCCGGTGAGCTGGCGCCCAGAGAGACAGAGATGGTACTCGAAGAAGTGTGATCGAAGGTCGAAGATCGAACCGAAGTCCCAAGCAGGCAGGGTTTGGATCCTTACGACTCATCCTTTTTGATTGATAATCTACCGATTGTTAAAGACAATAGAGATGTTCATATGATTTTCCGCGTGGAAAACAGGTAAACCGAAGAGGCCGACAATGAATAAAATGCAGCTCACCGTTATGATCGAACGAGAAGGGGACGGTTATGTAGCGCTATGTTCCGAACTGGATATCGCCAGTCAGGGAGCAACGGTGGAAGAGGCCAAGGCCAACCTTGCGGAAGCGCTAGAGCTTTTCTTCGAGACAGCCGATCCTTCGGAAATTGAACGACGCCAGAGCTCCGAGGTCTTTTTCACAACCCTGGAGGTCGCAGTTGGGTAGGCTGCGGGTCCTGTCCGGCCGAGATGTCTGTAAGATTCTCTCGCGTCATGATTTCGTGGAAGTGAGAAGAAGGGGCAGCCACGTTGTGATGCAAAAACGCGGCGAGGGTTCGACCGTCACGATTCCAGTGCCTGATCACAATGAACTGAAGCGGGGCACTCTTCTGTCCATTGTCAGACAATCGGGACTTCCCAGAAATATCTTCGAGTAGAGATAGGGGAGACGTTCCCGAAACGTTCTCATTTCAAACCCCCTTTTTTTCGTCTTTATTCTTGTTTTCACAACTCAGTAAATCTCGGGGAGCACCGGACCGTAGCCGGCCACAGCCCCCGAATAATCGACATCCAAGTCAATGATATCTCCTGTTGAAGACAACAAAATGCCGTAGTATCCAGAAAAAGCGTCGATCCAAAAATCGTTTAACCCATCACCATCAAAATCGGCAGTCATCCAGAAAGTCGAATCATCGGAACCAATTTCAATCTGATCTGCATCAGATAAATTGATAAAACTTTCCCAATCTTTGTTTCCAAAAAAATAGAACAAACGGCCCGGATATGCAGGATCATAAGGGTCACTCATTTGGGAAAGAACAATCAAATCGTCTATCAGGTCGCCGTCGATATCGCCGCCTCTGGTGATGCCGACTACACGTTCGGTATCCATCAAGTCCGTATGGGTTTCGAAATCCCCGACAATGACGGTGTCCATCACGTCTGAAAGCATGTGCTGGCCCGGCCCGAAAATATCGTCGAAAATCACGCACCCACCGGTCTCCACCAGCGGAGACTGGGTTGTGTCCAAGGCGTCCAGGAACGTTCCCAGTTCCGGGTAGCCGTCGAAATCGATATCGCCTACCGAGTAGATTACTCCAAGATTTGCGTTGCTACCCAGGTTCCAAATGCCGGAAAGAATTGAATCCTGAGTAGAGGAGATTATAGCGCCGTCTGTAAGCACATCGATCTCCGAGGGCAGGTTTTCACCGCCGAAGATCACAGAGGAGTGTGAGACCCCCGCGTCCGCTATTCCGGAAGAATAGAACCTGATCTCCGTTGCGATGTCGGCTATGCCATCTCCGTTGTAGTCCGCCATGGATGGAGCTCCTCCGAAATCAGTGGGCGTGCTCGCTGTCGTGGGAGCGCAACCCGCCGGACAGGGAATGACCACGTCTGCGGACCCCACCGTCAGTACCGAGGATGAAGTACTACCCCCGTAGAATGTCAGAATGGTTTCCGTGAATGATGATTCCGACAAATCCTCTTGGAAAGAAACAACGAAATCGGAATATCCATCTCCATCCAGATCCGAGTAGCGACTTGAAATAGGGTGCAGATAGAAAAACTGCCCTGTGTTGCCAGCAAGTGCAAAAACGGCATCGGATTCTTCTTGTACTGTTTCGGAATTGTATCCGCTGAAAACTAAAATGTATGTCTCCAGTGATTCATAATCACTTGGGTTTTCGTAGAATTTGTAGTCTATACTCATCTCCGCAAACCCGTCTCCATTAGTGTCCGGCAACAAAGTAGCCGGCCCCAGCCAGAAATCGTTGCCCGGATCGAACACCCCCTCCAACGGAAACTCCACGACCTTCTCCGCCTCCGCCACCTGCCCCCCCTTCTCGTCCAAATCGAAGAACGCCCAGCCCTGAACAAGGTAGGGTTGTTTCTCTTCCGCAGGCTCGACGAGCTTCCAGTACATGATGTCGGGCACTCCGTCCCGGTCGAGGTCGCCGGGGGCCATGCCGACGAACATCTCCCAGGTGTACGATGAAGATCCCGTCTCACACTCCGGCGCGGTCACCGACTTGACGCGAAAGAAGTGCACTCCGCAATCGAGATCGCAGGTCACGATGTGCTCAAACCGGTCCGTGCCGAGCGGCTGGTAGTCGGTAGATCGGTACACAACGTCGGTGAACGCTCGGTCCAGCGCTATCTCCAGGCGGTATTGCGTCGCGCCGGCCGCCTCTTCCCAGATGATCCGTGGCCGACGGTCCCTGATATGCCTCCCCGACAAGGGAAAGATCAGCCTCGGTTCATTCAGCGTGTCGTCGCCGCAGGCATCCAGCGCATCGGGCGCTTCGCAAGAGGTTTCCAGTTCCGGACACCACTCTTCCCCAGTATCCGTGTCGGTATCGGTGTCAGTGTCCGTGTCGGTGTCAGTATCCGTGTCCGTCGATGCGTCTCCCCCGTCCGGATCGTCGTTGCCGTGACTCTTCGAACAAGCAACCACCCCAACGCCCATCGAGCAAACGAACAGCAAAACCAATAAACATTTCTTTTTCATTTATTCCCCGCTGAAAACAAAACCCACACGCCCCGTATCCTCAATCAAGGGAATTATATTAGACCCAAAATAATTTGGTTGTTTTTTTCGGGTCCCGCCTACTCGTCAAGGTAATCCCAGTCCACGAACAACTTCATTTTCTCCGAGAAGGCCCTCAGGTCCGATTCCATGATCTTTATCGCAAGCCCGTCCTTGACGTTATAGGCGTTCAATCCGTGCAACCGGATCCAGCGCCTGATGGATTCGGCGGAAACCTGGCACGCCCCGGCAACCTCATTAATTGAAAAAACACGTTTGTTTTTCCTGGTGGTTTTCATGTGTGGTCCTTCCATTTCGAATACCATTAGATCTCAATCTTATACCATACGTCAAAACTGAATCGATTCACGGCTGAACGCCGGGGGCTTTTATACGTTAGCTGTGTATAATGGTGCGCTCTGACATTGACCCCATCCCGGCCTTCCCCTGCGAGGGGAAGGGGAAGATGATGGCGGCCAGCTTTGAAAGGGGAAGTCATGAATAGGTTGTTCTGTGCGTGCGTAGCTGTGGCATTTGTGTTCATCGCCTGTGGAAATCCGCCGCCTCCGGACAAGGCTCCGCCGTTGAGTTCGCGGGTGGAGCTGGCTGCGGGTGACGTCTGGCTCGACACGGGAGAAGATCGTCAACGCCTCATTACCGGCGCGATGTTGCCGCAGGATGCGAGTATCTCGGTAGGAGAAGGCGCGCGCGCCCTGATCCGGCTGGGCAGCGGCACCGGGGTGTTCCTCAGGGGCGGCACTGTTGCGCAGGTCCGGGGCGGGGAGATCGCGCTGCGTGCCGGAGAGATCTGGGCGGACGTTCCGAAGGACGAGGAGGAGATGGCCGTGTTCAAGGCGGGCGACGTCACGGTAACGGCATCCGATGTAGGCCTGGATATCGCGATGAAACCGGATGGAGTCACGATCTACGTTGCGCGCGGGCTGGCCGTGGTGGAGTCTCCCGGTGGAAGGACCGAGGTCCAGAGCGGAGAGCGTGCCGCCATAGTAAAGAAAGGCGAGCCCATCGTGGAGCCGGTCTCCTTCTGGGAGGACTGGACCGGAGGCATGGCCGATCGGGAGCTGCTCGCCGGGATGGGAGCGAAGGCGTCAGGACAGATATACGGCATCGATCGGGACCGCCCGGGATCACCTCCGAAGGAGCTCCAGATTACCTTCCAGAGTGTGAACATATTCATCAGGGACGGCATCGCACACACCACTGTCGACCAGCGCTTCTTCAATCCGGCCAGCGCTCCCGTAGAGGGATGGTACTGGTTCACCGTTCCGCAAGGGGCGTCCGTGGAGAGATTTGCGTGGGAGGTCAACGGCGTGCTGGTTGACGGCGAGATGATCGAGCGCAAGCAGGCGGCGGCCACTTACGAGGCAGCAGTTCGCGCCAGGACGTTCGACCCGGCGTTGCTGGAGTGGGTAGACGGACGGACCTTCCGCGCAAGGATCTACCCGGTGCCGGCAACGGGCGAGAAGCGGGTTGTGCTTTCATATACCGAGCTCTTGCCGCTGGCGGACGGGGTGTACAGATATGTCTATCCCATGGGCGGTGGAGACGAGGTGCGCATACAGGAGTTCTCCCTGAAGGTGGATCTGGGGGATGAAGGCGAACAGATGGATATCTCCACCTTGCAGGATGCCCGCGTGGAAAAGGACGGAACCGAGGTCTCCATGCGGCGGTCGGGTTTTGTCCCGCGCTCGGATTTCCTCCTGGAGATGCGACTGAAGGAAGAGGTAGATCCCCTGAGAGTGATGCGCTTCGAGTCAGGTAAAGAGGAAGCGGATTACGTGATGCTCCGATACTCGCCGGAGGCCGAATGGAACAAGCAAAAGGAGATCCCCGGCGATGTGGTGGTCGTTCTGGACACTTCCGCCGGAGGGGACGATTCTGATCGTCAGGTTCGCGCCGATGCGGTGGAGGCAATCCTTCGCGCCCTTTCCGACAAGGATCATTTTGCGGTGGTTGCGGCGGATCTGACACCGCGGGTGCTCTATCCCGCAAAAGGTCTGGCCCTCGCGCAGGAGAAGCACGTCTCAGCCGCTGTCGAGATGCTCTCCGAGGTGTCGTCCTCCGGAGCGACCGATCTCGGAGCCATGTTCGGTGTTGCCCTGGAGCTGGTGCACGAGGCACAACAACCGGCGGTGGTGTACGTGGGCGACGGCCTGGCTACCGTGGGAGAGACATCGTCGGACGAGTTGACCGAGAGGTTCCGTCGTTCTCTGGGGGATTCAAAAGCTCGATTCTTTACAATAGCCGTGGGCGCTGACGCGAACACGCCTTTGCTGAAGCGCCTCGCCGGGGTCGGCGGCGGAACCGACTTCCGCGTTGATTCGGCAGAGCAAACCGTGCAGGAGGCCCTGAGGTTTGTCGGCATGCTCAAGACTCCGACGATCACCGATCTGGAAATAGAGATTGGCTCGGGGATGGATCAGCTGTTCTCCACAGTGGCGGGGAAGGTGTCGGAGGGTCAGGAGATAGTACTTCTCGGAAGAACCCATCACGCCCTGCCGGACGAGATAAAGGTGACCGGTCGTCTGGGGGACAAGCCGTTCGAGAAGATCTACAAGACCGAGGTCAAAAAAGGAGATGAGTACGGTTACATCCCTTCCATCTGGGCGCGGTTATACCTGGAGCGCATGATGGGAGAAGGACTCGACGAGCGACGAGGATCCATCATCGCATTGGGTCTGAGCTACGGTCTGATGACGCCGTTCACGTCGTTCTTGGTATTGGAGAACGAGCAGGCGTACATGCTCCAGGGAATCAAGCGCAGAAACAGGTTTCACCGGTGGAGCGCCCTGGATTCTGCGGATACAGGTGTGAAGGTAGCCTCCAGGGAAGCCGTCGGCTTCCCCCTGTTCCTGTTCGGTTGCTCCGAGATGAGTCCGGGTGATGCAATGGCCAAGCAGGAAGCTGTCTCCATGGAGATGGACGAGTCGCCGGGCCGTCTTTCGGGCTCGCCGGCTCCGGCCCCGCCCACAGCATCGGCCACTGCTGCACCTGAGGCAGAAGAAGCAGAATCCATGCGGGCGATGGACAAGCCCGGGGACATTGGAAAGGACTACGCACCCAAGAAATCCGCCAAGCGAAAGGCTGCGCCCAGGGGTGGGATGGATAGGTTGGACGACCTGCTTGGCGGCTCGATCAACGGCAAGAAATCCGGCTCCGG
>JAUVDV010000006.1 GCA_030595125.1 Deltaproteobacteria bacterium | reverse complement strand
GCCGCTCAGTCCGTCCAGATCGGTGAGGGCGGCGTTTCCTACAATGGTCAAGCGGTCCACCGACGAGTTGAGGGCGCTCAGCCCGTCAAGGTCGGTGAGGGCGTTGTTGTACCAGATGTGTATGCCCCCGCCCACCGAGGTGAGGGTGCCAAGTCCGTTCATGTTGGTGAGGGCGTCATTGTTTTCAAACCACAAGTGCCCACCCACGGAGTTGAGGGCGCTCAGCCCGTCCAGGCTGGTGAGTGCGTTGTTAAGTTCGATCCGCAGATTTCCGCCCACCGAGGTGATTCCGCTCAAACCGTTCAGGTTGGTGAGTGAGTTGCCGGAGATGCGCAGGTTCCCGCTCACAGTGGTGATGGCGCTGAGCCCATCCAGGTCGTTGAGGGTGTTGCATTCGATCGTCAGGCCTTCACCCACCGAGGTGAGGGAACTCAGACCGGTCAAACTGGTGAGACCGTAGTTTATAGAGATGTGCAGGGACCCGAGCAACGTGGTGAGGGCGCCGGGTCCGGTCAGGTCGGTGAGGGCGTGGTTGCGTTCAATCCAAAAGTTCCCGCCCACCGAGGTGAGGGAGCTCAGACCGGTCAAACTGGTGAGGGTGTCGTTTGCGGTGATATACAAGTCCCCGCCCACCGAGGTGAGAGAGTTCAGCCCGGTCAGATCGGTGAGGGCGTCGTTGTAATGGATAGCCAAATGCGAGCCCACTGAGTTGAGGGAACTCAGGCCGCCAAGGTTGGTGAGGGCAGTGTTGCTGGAGATTTCTATGTACCCGTTCACCGAGTTGAGGGAACTCAGGCCGTCAATGTCGGTAAGGGTGTCGTTGCTGCGGATCGACAAATACTCGCTCACCGAGTTGAGGGAGCTCAGACCGTCAAGGTTGGTGAGGGCAGTGTTGCAGGAGATTTCCATGTACTCGCCCACCGAGGTGAGGGAGCTCAGACCGTCGAGGTTGGCGAGGGCAGAGTTGTGCCAGATATACACATACCCGCCCACCGAAGTGAGGGAGTTCAGGCCGTCGAGGTTCGTCAGGGCGGCGTTCCAGGCGATTGACAATTTCTCACCTACCGAGGTGAGCGCGTCCAGGCCATGAAGGTTGGTGAGGACATCGTTGTTGTTTCCCTCTGGTAATGAACCGATTTCCAGGATCCCGCCCACCGAGGTGAGGCAACTCAGTTCGCTCAAGTCAGTACACGACGGGCACTTGATTGTGAGATGTTTCGAGATCGAAGTGTATCCCGCGAGGGTTGCAACATCCGATTGTGTGCAGATCGTGAAACTGCTGCTGTACTCCCCCTGAGTGCAAACGGTGTCTGTGTCGGTATCCGTGTCTGTATCCGTATCGGTGGTCCCAGCGTCGCTGTGACCCGAAAAGTCGTTCGAACAGCCGGCGACGACTGCGGTGACCGCGAGCAGGGTCACTACAAGTAAATCTATTCTACTCATCGGTTTCGACCCCCGTTCGGAAAACGATTATACCATTTTACTGAAACTAAAACCTGAGAACGGATCTCCCTACAGTTCCCGCCGGTGGGTCTATTCCGAGGGCGTCGAGGGCGGTGGCGAATACGTCGGTGATCTGCAGCCCGTCGAGGCATCCGCGCGGTTTGTTTTTGCCTCCCCGCATCACGAAGATCCCGTCCGGATCGTGGTTGGCGTCGTCGGGTCCCGTGTCGTTGACGGCGGTGTGGATCGCGCCGTGTCCGACGGTTCCCGCAGATCGACGAGAGAGGGAATCCCAGTAGACAGTGAGATCGGGTGGATAGCCCGTGGGGTTAACGTAGATCTGCGACGGGGTGAACACACGATTGTCCATTGGTTTTCCTTTGGGGCCTTCGAGATCGCGAAAGATCGACGTGAGTTCCAGGAGCTCTTTTTGGATTTGATGTGACGGAACAATGCCCTCGGGTTCCCTGCCCTTGACGTTGAGGAACACCCTGGCGTGATAGCCGCCTTCTCCCCAGGCACGCGTTCGTGCCCAATCCACGCGGCAACCGCTCAGGGGAGTGGGCTCGTCGGGGATCTCCTTCAAGACGAGATATCCCTTCTCCAAAAGCAACTCGTTGACGCATACCGCCCCGAGTAGAGGACGCACCCCGTGGTCCGAGACCACCATCACAACGGTGTCCGGGCCCGCGAGTTTCAGAGTGGAGGCGATCTCCGAATCCAACAGTTCGTAGTAGTCCCCGCCCGTTTTGACGAACGGTCCGTCGGGATCGTGCCGGGGATGGGACGGCATGATCGCGGAAAGGAAGGCGTGATGGAACCTGTCCGGGCCCAGATCCACGATCATTGCGAAGGAGGGATCTCTTGTTGCGATCATGTGTCTGAAAATCCGAAAATGCTGGCGTGTCAGATCCCTGCAATCGCTTGCGATGGCCGTCTTGTCTTCGGTTCTGAAGCTCTCCACGTCCACGATGTACGGACCGAAATGACTCTCGAGATCCGACCGGAGGGATTTGCTGGAGGTCCACCGGCTGTCGTTCGAGGGTGTGAGGAAGCAGCTCGTCATGTCTATCTCGGGCGTATCGCACGGGGGATAGGTGAGGGGAACCGACACCACCGACGAGCGTAAACCGTTGGCGGCGGCCAGATCCCATAATCGCGGGTACTTCAGATCATCGGGGGATACCAGGTCCAGATCGTAGGAGCCCGGCCTGCGCGTCCTGAACCCGTAGATCCCCAGATCTCCCGGTTCCCGCCCGCTCGTCATCGAGACCCATGCGGGGATCGTGATGGGCGGATCCGTCGAGCGCAACGGACCCCAGGCGCCCTCGTCGCGCAGCCGCGTGAGGCACGGCATTCGATCCGCGAACAGCTCGAAGGCCAGGGCGGGGGGCATCGAATCGAGGCCGATGACGATTACTCGCGGGTGTGTCATGAGGACGGTTTGCGCTCTGCGGTCTCGGCCTTTCTCAGGCGGGAGAGTCCGCGGAGCAACTGGAAGGCGGTCTTGAGTTGATAGTCGTCGATCTCGGGCTCATCTTCCCCCGGAGGTTCCTCGTTGCCGTTGTCCAGGTGGCCCGGCAGCTCGCGTTCCTCGGGCATCTTTTGAAGCAGCAGCGTCTCCTCGTCGGGCTTCGGGGCGTTGCGAGATCCTACCACTACGTCGGGTGTCACCCCGAGGGCCTGGATCGCGCGTCCCTGCGGGGTGAAGTAGAGCGCCACCGTAAGCTTGAGGCCCGATCCGTCAGCTAGTGGGTAAATGCTCTGGACGGATCCCTTGCCGAAGCTCCTGGTTCCCACGATGAGGCCGCGACCGTGATCCTGGATGGCTCCCGCGACAATCTCAGCAGCGGAGGCGCTGCCGCCGTCGATGAGTACCACCATCGGCACGTCGTCGATGGTTCCCCTTTTGTGGGCGTGATCCTCTTTGATGATGATATCGTCGCGTCCTCGTGTACTCAGAATTGTACCGGAGGAGATGAAGAGATCGCACACCCGTATCGCCTCTTCGACCGTGCCGCCGGGGTTTCGCCGCAGGTCAAGGAGTACACCGTCTAGCCCTCCGCCTTCGACAGAAAGCCTGTTGACGGCGTCCTTGACTTCGGAAGAGGTGCCGTCCTGGAAACCGCGAACCCGGATGTGGGGAAACCCGGGCGCGACGAGATCAGCTGCTACGCTCTTGACGTGAATGACATCCCGCACGAGGGTGACGTCGAACGGTTCCTTTTCATCCGGCCTTCGGATGGTCACCGTTACCTCGGTTCCTATCTTTCCCCTCATGAGCAGAACAGCGTCGTCGAGGCTCATGTTCTTGGTGGGTTTTCCCTCGATCTTGAAGATCTGATCTCCGGGCTGAAGTCCGGCTTTCTCGGCGGGAGAATCCAAGATGGGGGCGATGACGGTCATGATGTCGTCCTTGAACCCGACCTCCAGACCGACCCCCTCGAACTCCCCGCGCAGATCTGCGAGCAGCGCCCTGTGTTCGGCAGGGGTGAGGTACGAGGAATGCGGATCCAGGGTTCTGACCATCCCCTTGATCGCGCCGACGATTATGTCATCTCCGTCGATGGGTTTGACGTATCCTCGCTCGATGGTCGACAGGACCTGCGCGAACAACGATAGCTTGTGATAGGGGCTGGCCGAGCGCGGCGTTGCGGCCACCAGCGCGCAAATAACGCACACGCCGACGAACACTGCTGCGGCGGCGCTCTTCCATATCTTCATATCAGATCGTTCCACTATGACTTCACCTCGAGAAGAAACGGAAAGCTTACCCCGATGCTTGTTTTTCTGACATCAATATTTGGTCTGGCCGGCACCGCAAGATCCCGATGATTTATTAACGTTTGCTCTGTGATACGATAACGTGCTTGTGAAGAAGACAAAATGAAACGACGTTTGAAGATCATAGGGAGCGACAGTATGAAAGGCGGCGGGGCTCCGAAAGGTACGCCCCCGGAGCCCGAGAGTCCGGAAAACGACGGTTTCTCCATGCATTTTTCCGGTGGGTGCGGCGTGCTGTCCCTCAATGCCGAGAAGATCTCCCCGGCGGTAACCGTGGATCTGCTGGAGATGAACATCCCGCAGATAGCGTTTCCGTTTGATGTTTCCAAGGGAGTGAGAGGTCTCAGAGACCGACGGTTGAAGCTGTCGAGACTGGTGATGACCGTCAGCCTCGATGGGTTGATGGAGATCCTTGGTACGAAACTCCGCGGCCTGGACTGGATCGATTCCCCGATAATTTCCTTCGAGGAAGATTGTATCAGCGTTCTTTTGGAATACGGCCCCGAGGGCTCCCGAGTTCCATTCAGCTTTCGTCTGTTACCCTCCGGGGAGGAGCGATTGCCGTCTCTCCTGGTGGACGAGCCGCGGGCGTACGGTCCGGTCCCCATGTCTCTCCTCCTGGTTGCGGGAACGGTGCTTCGGGAAGTGACGGGCGCAAGGCTGGAGGGAGTCGGGTTTCGCCCGCCGGATCCCCTGAAGCAAGCGCTGATGGCGATCCTCCCGGCGCGGGGCTGGCGGTTGCCGGACTACTCCGACGCGGCGCTCGTCCGACTGGATCTCGAGCCGGATAGGGCGGTTCTCGAGTTCAGCGGGGCCGACCTGCGACGCGAGCGTGGAGACGCCGACATCGGCGAGGTGGGAATGAGCCGTCTTCGAAGGTTGGAGGAGTTGAGGCTCACCCGGGACGGGGACAGGTTGCTCGGGGTCGGTGAACTGGAAGAGGCGCGCGCGTCCTACGCCCGACTCCTGGACCGGGAGCCGGAAAACCCGGTGGCGGCTGCCCGCCTGGCGATGATCGACGTTATGGATCCGCAGATGAGGGATACGGCAAGGGCGTTGGCATCGGATGCGCTGGACAGACGGGGGCGCAGGGCCGACATCCTGGCGGTGGTCGCTCATGGCGCGGCCCTGGAGGGGGATGTTGAGGACGAGACCAGGGCGCTGGAAATGCTGCTGGAGTCATCCTTTCCCCTGGAGCGTCTGGCTACGGGGCTTCGCCTCGGTGAGCTCGTAAGGAAGGAAGATCCCGATCGCGCCATAACATTCTTCGAGGGAGCCCTCGCCGCCCGGCGAGAAGACCCACGCGCGTTGATCGCGCTCATCGAGATCGGCGCCGCCACGGGCAAGAAGGATATGGTCGACCGGCTGATCTCCCGGTGGATTGCGGTGCACAGGACTCCTGCAAGCAGGGCCTGGGCCCACGCGAAGATAGGAGAACTCCTCCTTTCGAAACTCGGAGATCCAGCGGCTTCGGTGAAGCACCTGGAGCGCGCGGCCCTCGCACAGCCGGGAAGCACTGAGATCATGTGGGGGTTGGCTCAAGCCCTGGCCGGTGCGGGAGATGATCGCCGAGCCATATCCAGGTTCGAACGTCTGGAGAAGATCTCCATCGAGAAGGGAGATCAGGCTGGAGCGGCTCGGGCCATGGAGTCGATTGGAAAGATATGGATGCGCCGTGGCGAGCCGGAGCTGGCAGTTCCCCGGTTGCGGGAGGCGCTTGCCGCCCACGGGGAAACACGACCGCCGGCAACGATGGTCGACCTGGCCACAGCGCTTGCCAGCCTGGGACAGTTTGCGCAGGCGGCAGATATGTTCGAGGCTGCCCTGTCGCGAGCGCGACCGACGGAAGCGGATTTTCCCTGGGGCGAGACCGCGCTGGATCTGGCCCGAATCTATTTCGAGGAGCTGGACGACGCGAAAGCCGCGGAGCAGTGGATTCGTGCGGCCATGAACCTCGATCAGAGCAAGATCTCCGCCGGCGCTCTCATGCGGGATATGCTGGAGCGGCAGGGCAGGTGGACGGAGTTGACCAGATCCTTCGAGCGAGTGCTCGTTTCCGATCCGTCCGTCGAGAACGTGCTGGCCCTGAACAGGGCGAGAATCAATGCCGGTGAGGTGGAGGCGGCTGTGTCCACGCTGGAGGCCGCCCTCGAACGTCATCCCGAGCGAGAGGATCTCCTCGACGCTTTCATAGAGGCGTGCCGTGAGGCCAAAGAGCAATCCCGACTCAAGACAACATTGCAAAAGCGTTTCGAAACTTGCACGGAGCCCGCTCGGAGGGCTGCCATGGCCACGGAGATCGGATCCCTCGAGCTTACCGCCTTCGAGAATCCGCAGGCCTCGGCAAACTGGTTCCGACAAGCGCTCGACGAAGATCAGAGCATCATCGAGGCCAGAAAGGGGCTTGTCGATGCCCTCGGGAGGCTCGGCGGTTCCGATGAGATGGAAATGCAGATAGAGGCCCTCGAGCGCGATCTGTCGGCGTTGGGCCGGCGCTCGGACGCGGCTGCACTCATGGCGCGAAGGGCGGCGATCCTCGCGAAGGATGGCGAGTCGGGCCGCGCTGCTGACCTGATGAGGAAGGCCCTTCCTGATCTTCCCGGCGAGGACAGGTGCCGGGCGCTCATCGAGATGGCGACCCTTTACCAGAAGTCGGAAGACTACGCGACAGCGAGGGATCTCTACGTTGCCGCGAGGAGAGAGCACGGGGCGGATGAAACGTACGTCGCCGCTCTGGGCGAGGCGGAGACCGCGCTCGAGATGAAGGATTATCCGGCAGCGCTGGAGGCAGCGACGACCGCGGGTTCGGGCCCCGTCGAGTTGCGAACGAGGGCTGCAACGGCTGCGGCGATGTCCCTGGTTCATCTGGAGAGAAGCACGGAGGCGGCCCGGATCCTGGAGCGGGTTGCGCAGAACGTCGACGCCCGGGATTCCATCGAACTCCTCATGTTGGCGGCGGAGATCTACAGGAGCAAGGTAGGCGATAATGCACAAGCTCGCGAGATGCTCGAGCGCCTGCTGGAGATCGATCCGAAACACGACGCCGCGAAGAAATCTCTGATCGATACCCTGGAAAGGTCCGGTGACAGGAGCGAGTTGGCCCGGGGCCTCGTCCGGTTTGCGGAAGAAGGGGAGCTGGGAATAGCCGATCTCAAGAGGGCGGCGGATTTCTTTTCGGTCGAGGGTCTTCACGAGGACGCGGCCAGCGCCCTTCGAATCGCCCACGGGATCTCTCCGGATCCGGAGTCCGCTCGGATGCTCGCCGGCGCTCTGCGGAGAGGCGGCGCGTTCGAGGAGATGATCGCAGTATTGAAAGAGTTTGTGGCCACGGACGACGCGTCGAGGAGGATGCTGGCCGTGCAACTGGAGGAGATGAGCCGGCACGGGGAGCTGGTCGAGTTGCTGGGATCCGCCAGGGAGAAAGATGTAGATCAGGAACGCGATCGGTTGGCGAAACTGGCCGAGACTCTCGCTGATCATCTGGGAGATCGCACAGGAGCGATCGACGCGCTTCTGGAAGTGTTGAGCGTTACCGAGGACGCGCAGGAGGGGCGCGATCTGGCACGAAAAGTCCTTGCGCTTGCGCGGGAAGAGGAAGATCTCTCCTTGCTTGCGAGTTGCCTGGAGAGGGTGGAGCGTTTCATGCCGCCATCGCCGAGGGCGGGCGCCCTCTTTGAATTGAGCGGGCTTCGGTGGATGTCGGGAGATCGGGAGGGATCGCGCGAGCCCCTGAAAAAGGGCCTCAAGCTTGCGCCGAACGATCTGCCGGCTCTATTCGAGATGGCCAGACGTTTCGACAAGTGCGACGTTTTGCTGAACAGCGCCGTGGAGCGGGCGATCATGTCCGAACAGTGGGAGATCGCCGACGAGATGCTGTCGCTGATCATCGAGGCCTCCTCCGACGAGGATCGTGCCGGCCTGTTTCGCAGGCGGGCAGCCATACGGAGGGGAAGACTGGGAGATGAGAAAGGCGCGGTTGAGGACATGTTGTCGGCACGAGCCGCCGGCGCGCTCCCCGAGGTGGAGATGGAGGAGCTCATCGACATGCTCGAAGCGAGGGGAGATGTGGGAACAGCTGCCGAGGTGGCCGCAGAGATCGTCAAGGGATCGATGAAGGACGGGAGGCGCCTCACCCGCGCCGCCAAGCTTGCGCAGGAAGCGGGGAACCACGACAGCGCCGTGGAAATCTGGCGTCAGGCCATAAGCGTCAACCCAGATCCCGCGGGCATCGTTTCCCTGGTCAAGCTTCTGGATACCAAGAAGGACAGAGAGGAACTGGAGAAGCTGCTGGACATGTTGAAGGGGCGCGAGGACCTGCTGGACATCCCGGATCATATGATGATTCTGGAGGTGGTAGTGGATCTGGATCTTGCCCGGGGGCAGGATCTCGACGCGGTGGAGGGGCTGGTGGCCATGATGGATCTGGATCCCGGCAAGGGGGATCCCTGGCAGAAGATGGTTCATATTCTGGAGCGCCGCGGAGAATGGGAGGCGCTGGCCAAACGAATGGAAGAGCGGCTTACCCTCGCGGCCGGTCCGGACGACGTGGCGAGGACCGCCATGGCCCTCGGCCGTATCTTCGATGACAAGCTCGGAAACGAGGACGGCGCCGTCGCCGCCTTCGAGCGTGTCCTTTCCGTTATGCCGGAACACCCGGGCGCCAACATGATGCTCGCGGCCATTGCCTTCAGAAGACAGCGGTGGGACCAGCTGGAAAAATATCTTTCAGTCATTGAAACCACAGAGTGGAATACGGAGGTCGAGCTGTGGCGTGCCCGGACGGCCGAGAACCTGGATCGAACCGAAGAAGCCGGATCCATCTTCAAGGAAATTGTCAGGAGGGAGCCGGGGCAGGTGCGCGCCGTCGAGGGGCTCATGCGCGTCTTGACCGGCCCACAGCACGACGCAAAGGTTATCGAGGTGGGGCGAAATCTCATCGAGGAGATCGGTCGGGAAAAGATCAAGGCGTCGGTGCATCGACGGATGGGCCTTGCCTACAAACGTTCCAACAAGCCGGATGCTGCGATAGAGAGGCTCGAATACGCGGACAGGATCTCCGGCGGCGATTCCAAATCGTTAGAGTTACTGGTGGACCTGCACGATGAGGCGGGACGCCACGAGAAGCGGGCCGAGTTGTTGTGCAAACTCGCTTACATGCTCGAGGGCTCAAAGCGGGCTGCGCGCCTGGTGGAGGCATCGAGAATCTATCTGGAAAAACTGTTCGACGAAAAGAGGGCCTACCACTGGTTGACGCGCGCCTCGGAAATGGCTCCTGATGATCCCGGTGTTCTGCTGGCCCTGGCCGATTGCGCATGGGTCATGGAGGAGGCCGCAGTGGTGGTGAGAAGCCTCGAGCGATATCGCCTGGTGGCGCCGCAGCACCCGCCGGGACCGAGTCGCACCTACCATCTGGCGGCGTCCCTTGCAGTGACCCGCGACTGGCCGATCAAGGATATCATCGAAACCCTCGAACAGGTTGTCGGCCGACTCGACTCGGAAGAGCAACAGACCGCGAGGGAACTTGTGGGACGGCTGCGAGCCGAGCTGGAAAAGAGCAAATGAGAGAACAGAGGTTTCCCGGTGTCTCTATTGTCACCTCGGAGGATCACGCCTCCGAGCTGATCTGGGTGCTGCAGGATCTTGGAGCGTCGGCGGTGGAGACAAGAGATGAAACAACGATGACCTCCGCGCGGACCGGTAGCGTCATGTTGATCGCCGGGTTTGCAGATTCGAACGCTCGGGACCGTGCTTTGAATGCGCTTCAAGAGAAGTTACCTGGTTCGAAGATCACGTCTGTGGATGTGTCGGACGATGGATGGAGCGCCGGCTGGAGATCGTTTTTCGAGCCGGTCGTGCTTGCGACCATGCAGGTGATCACCCCGTGGATGGATCCTCCCGAGCCCGGCCTGACCACCATCGTGATCGATCCGGGGCAGGCTTTCGGAACAGGGGGGCACGCCACAACCCGGATGGTGTTGCGGATGCTGGAATCAAGGGCAATGGAAGGGCGGTTGCCCTCTGAAATGGCGGATGTGGGCGTGGGCTCGGGGATCCTGTCGATCGCGGCCGTGAAGCTCGGCGTAAAAAGAGCGATGGGGATAGACATCGACGAGGAGTCCATGATTGCCACGCGGGAAAACGCTGCGGCCAACGGCGTGGAAGGCGACGTGGAGGTGTATCTGGGAACTCCACGCGATATCACAGGGGAATGGCCGCTTGTGGTTGCCAACATCGATATCTCGACCTTTCAACAGCACGCCGGGGATATTGCCGCGATCGTGGCTCCCGGAGGGGAAGTTCTGTTGAGTGGTTTGCTCGTCGATCAGCTGGAGGAGTGCGTGGGGCTCTGGCCGGGGTTCGAACGCGGCGGGGTACTCGAGGACGACGGATGGGCGGCGGTCTCCCTGAGGCGGGCCCGATGACGCGGGTTTTACTCGAACAGGCCGTGGGCGGTCGTGTTGAACTCAGCATTTCCGGACAGGAGCTGCACTACATCTCCCGGGTGCGGCGCCTCTCGCCTGGTGACGAGGTCGAGCTCCGGGACACGGAAGGCCGGGGTTTCCTGGCCAGAATCCGGGAGATCTCGAGGGACGCCGCGATCCTCGATATAATGGATGAGATCGAGCCTGAGTCTGACGAATTTCCGGTCCGGCTGATTGTGGCCGTGCCAAAGAGAAACATTTTCGACGACGTTGTTCGCAAGCTCAGCGAAATAGGTGTTGCGCGGATACAGCCGGTGACAACCGAGCGATCGGTCGTCGAGCCGGGAGTCGCCCGTCTGGACAGGTGGCGTCGTATCGCAGCGGAATCGGTGCGACAGTGCGGGCGGGGTAAGCCCGTCAGCGTCGAGGATGTTGTGTCTATTGAACGCGCTCTGCGCGAGGCGCCGCAGGGGACCAGGCTCATCCTTCACCCTGAGGGCTCAAAGGTGTCCCTGGCGGGAGCGCTCGGCGACAATGCGGCCACGCCGATCACCGTTGCCGTCGGCCCCGAGGGCGGCTTTACGGATGAAGAAATCGCGCAAGCCGTCGAACTGGGATTTACGCCCGTAGGCGCGGGTAAATTGATCCTCAGGACCGAGACCGCCGCAATTGTGGCAGCTGTGGTATCTGTGGCATTAACCGGCGGCTTCGAGTGAGCGGCTTTTCTTTTAAAAAAGCAAGTAGCAAAAACATTTCAGTACTATAAGCTAAAATTTCGATGTCAGCGCTAAGCTCACTATTGGTTCAAGATCTAATCCTGAGCGTGACCCACGTGGAGCAAATTCTACAACGTCAGGTGATCCACGGCGGTGACTTTGCCACGAACCTTTTAGAGATGAACCTCGTCGATGAGGTGGTCCTCTCCAAATACCTCGGCCGCGTCGTGAGACTCCCCGTTTTTCCTTCGGAATACTTGCTTTCAACAAAGCCGAGCATCATCGAGATGTTGCCCTGGAAAGTCGCCACCGAACGGCGCGTGATACCAGTACGTACCAAAGACAACGTCGTAACAGTGGTCGCTTCCGGTCCCGTTCCCCGGGGAACCATCGATGAAATTTCCCAGTTGCTCGGGATGAAGATCGAGCCGAATCTGGTTCTGGAGTTCCGTCTTGCGATGGCCCTCAATCGTTTTTACGGTATTCCCATGGTGGCGAGGTTGGCCGCGATACAGAAGAAGCTGGTTCCCGAGTTCGTGCCGGATCAGCCTCCGCTGGTGCCCGAACCCATGGATGATCCTGGTCCGATCGCCTCTGAATCGTCCGAGCCCGGGGCAGATTTCGCAGTTCCGGTTGACGAAGAGGAAGGCTGGGATGCGGCGACCTGCCAGGAGCCCGTGTTTGTAGTCGAATCCAAGAACGAGACGCTGCGTCCCGACGAATCCACCATGAAGTTCATCACCGGTTCAAAGGAGAGCACCCGGAAGGTCGTGGAGCTGGGTCGTGCCTTTGATACGACCAGGCAAACCAGGAAGCTCCGGGAGGAGAAGCCGGTTTCTGCGCCCCCGAAGCTCAGTTTTTCCAGGGCGAAGGAGTTAGTAGGGGCTGCCAAGAGTCGGGACGAGATATTAGATGTTTTTTTCTCCTTCGCCAGTCAGGCCTTTGAGTTCACTGCGTTGATGCTGGTTCACGGCAAGATCGCCGAGGGACGTATGCAGGTTTTTCGAGGGAAAGGGCCGCAACCTGCGAGTCATGTCCGTGTGCCGCTCGATCAGGATGGAATGTTCCAGAATGTGTTCGAAACCCAGGGGTTCCATCTCGGGCCCGCCGGGGTCACGCAAACCGACGTGGATCTGCTCTCTTCGCTTCGGCGCGATGCGCCGAAGAGCTGCGCGGTAATACCAATTTTTTTACGCGGACGCGTGATCATGATGCTTTATGGAGATTCCGGTCAGAATGGTGTCCGCGCCAACAGGATCACCAAGATCGCCGATTTTGGAAGGAACGTGGGGCAGGCCTTCGAGAGAATTCTGCTGGAGCAGAAGTACAGCCAATACGAGAAAACCAAGAGTTCCGACGAGGGCAAGGTGCAGACGGCTTCCGTCAAGGCGCAGGCGGCTCCTGTCAAGGTGGAGCCCGCGAAGAAGGATTTTTCCGGATGGGCGACCAGCACAAGCGCGCCCGAAATAAAGAGCGAGCCGGAAAAAAGCGAGCCGGAAAAGGCGGTCGTCATGATAGCGCCCGCGAAGATGATCTCCACTCCCGCCGAGCCCAAGGTGCCGACTCCTCTTGCCGAGCGAGTTACTGAGGCGCCACGTGATGCGAACGATATTGCGCCCAAATCGGTGCCGCCCGATCCCGATCCGGACATGGTGAAGCGGGTGGAAGTGATTGATAGCAGGAATGTTGTTTCCACAGAACTCGCCTCCGAAGATCCCATGCGGTTCGAAGAGCCCAAAAAAGTGATGGACGTGGAAACCGATCCCATCGACCAGTCCACGCGGGTGGTTGATGTGGATAACCTTCCGTCGTCGGTTCCCTCGTCCGTACAGGTGGACATGCGCGAGGAGGTAGACAGGTTGGTGGAGCGTGTGCTCTCTTCGGGGCCGTTCGACGATGCCGCCACCGGGCTGCTTGTCGGGATCGGGGACGATGCCCTGCGAGCTCTTATCCCGCATTTCCCCGGGCCGTTGAACTTCGACCGCTACCAGGGGACCAGCAAATTGCGGCGAGTGGGCCAGCACGGTTCTTTGCTGCGGACGATATTGATGTTCGGGAGATCCGCCACAGCGCATTTGTTGCCGCTGCTGGACAGCCTGGATTCCGAGGTGCGTTTTTACACTGTGTTTCTGCTTACGGAGATCTCCATGCCCGAGGCGTTGCCCGGTCTGGCAAAACGGATCTTTGATAACGACAGGCAGATAAGGGCCCTGTCCATCGATGTGATGAAAGACCTTGCGTCTTTCCCCGAGTACCGCTGGTCTGTCAAGGACGTGGCCTCGGTTCTGACCAGTTCCACGTCTACCCTTGAAAAGAAAAGATTGGCGGCGGAGGCTCTCGGTGAGCTTCGCGATCCGGTGTCAATTCCGGCACTGTCCGAGATGCTCGGTTCTGTTGACGGTATTCTCGCGGAGCGTTGTCAGAGATCTCTTGTGAAAATAACTTTTACCGATTTCGGTTTTTCCGAGCGGCGATGGTTGTCCTGGTGGCAGGCCAACAAACGCAAGCATCGCATCGAGTGGGCCGTGGGCGCGCTCAATCACCGGATCGAGGATATCAGAAGGGCGGCGTTGGAAGATCTACACAAGATGGTCGATGGAGCGGTCGAGTGGCCCCGGGAACCTCTAGATCACAAGCAGCGCCGCGAGTTGAAGAGAAGGTGCCTTCAATGGTGGGAGCGCGAGGGGCGCGCCCTGAATCAGGTAGTGGAAGTTGATTGAGGATATGAACGCCGTTTCTGACAACGACGCAGCTGGATATTGGGCAGGGATCGTTTCCTGGCTTGTGAGGGAGCTGGAGACGGCTGAGGATCCGCAGGTCGTCTCGCGCCTTAGGCACGCCCTGTTCAGGGTGCTCTTCGATCGTCAGGACAGGGCACGGGAGGCAGCGCAGCAGATCGATGCCGCTCTCCAGATAGAGAGCCAGTCGGCGGATATCGTATGGGACGCGCTGCGCGCGTCGACAGGCCGGGACTCCGGAACACAGGTCGAGGCCCTCGAAAGGTTGATCCTGTTTCTGGATCGGCCCAAAGATATCGTCGCATGCCATCTGGATATTGCGCACATGCGGCAGCAGTTGCTCGACGATCCGCAAGGGGCTCGGATTGGCCTGGAGGCGGCCCGACTGGCCGATCCCGAGAATCGCGGCATCCTCTGGAGAGATCTCATCGAAGCGCTCGCTTCGGATGATGATCCCGGTGTGCTGTCCTGCCTGAAGACTATGGCGCAAGCAACCACGGATCCTGTGTGGGAATCGACTCTCCTCGTCGAGCAGATCGCGGTTCGCAGGAGGATGGGGGATGAGGCCGGGGACCTTTCTGAGTTGTTGCTCCAAATTCTCGATCTTCCCGCTCCCTGCTGGACGTCGGTGAACGAGGTGTTCAGGGTGAGTGGCGAGTTGGGCGTCTGGGACGTGCATGCGCGCGCCCTGGAGATCATGGCGATAGTGGCCCTCGAGCCCATCCCCGAGCCCGTTTCTGGGAGACCGGCCGGTCACGTCTTTGACGGTTTCGGCAGGGGAGAGCGTTATGCTGCGGGTTTCTACTGGCTTCTTGCGATCGTAAAGGAACGCCGGCTCAACGACCCAGATGGCGCGCTAGAGGTGCTGAATCGCGCCGCTGAGCTTTTTTCGGACAATGTCTTTTTGGCGATGGAGCGAGCTCGATTGCTGCAGGTGATGGGCCGTTTCAAAGAGGCGCTGGACGCCATTCCCTACGGTGCTTCCGATGTATGGAAGGCGGAGGTCGCGCTCGCTTCGGGCAGGAAAGATCTCGTGGCAGACTTCATCAGGGAAGTTGAGCGTATCGGATCTTCCCTGTTGTACGGAGTATTGGTGGAGGTTGCCGGCGAGGGGAAAGGTCGGGCAGACACAGATGAGGATCCAAGAGATCCCGCAAGGTGGCTTCTCGCCAACCCCGCACATCCCAAAGCGCCGGACGTTGCCGCACAGCTGATCGAGTCCGATAGCTATCTACCCGTGGCAGGCCTGATAGTTCAAGAATCAACGGATCCGGGTGTCCAGTGGCCTACCGCGCAGGACCGTCAGTTCGGCGAGAGCTGGGCAAAGGTGGTCGAAGCGGTGACTGGGCCGGGACGATGCGAATCATCCGCGTATCTCGACTGGGCAGATACCGTCGAGTCGCCCGACTTCGAGGCTGATCTCACGGCGATAGCGGCGCTGGCAGCGGAAGACAAGGGTGATCTGGAAAGGGCCCTTCAACTGTGTGCCCACGCGAGGGAAAGCCTGTCCGATTCTTCCGGCGTGGACAGGCAGGTTGCCCGTCTGCTTCGTCGCATGGGCAAGTGGCGGGATCTGGTGGAGCATCTGGCGGTCGTATCTGCGGAGTCGGAGGATCCTGACAAAGGCGTCATGGCGCTCCACGAACGCTCCATGATATTGGAGTTTGTGCTCAGGGAGCCGGCGGCGGTCGCCGATAGCTTGCAAGAGCTCATTTCCCAGGACCCGGAGAATATCGCGGTTCTGTGGTCCATGGTTCGAGTTGCTACACGGTTGCTCGACTGGAACCAGGTTCTTGACCACCTGCGGAGCATCGCTCAGGTTATGCCGGACGAGCGAGGAAGGCTGGACCTGCTTTGCGGTGAAATCCAACTCTTTGCGCTCGGTGCAAACGATGATGCAATAGCTTATCTTCAGAGCGCCCAGGTGAGTCTGGATGGTCCGATGTGCCGGACAGCGGGGCTGTATCTGGATCTGGCGTATCATACCAAGGGAGATGTGCAGTCGCTGGTGCGGCTGCTGGAAGAGCAACTCTCGCAGGGGGATGTCGGGCTTGCGGATCTATGGTTCTGCGAGTTGCTCGAGTCAAGCCGCGCCACCAGTGGAAACGCGGTGCTTGCGGAGATCCTCGACAACGATCAGATACCCGAGGCAATCGGTAAACTGTGGAGTGTCATTCTCGGTGACGATCCCGGACGCCCGTCGGGCGCTCAGGAGAGTTTCGAAGCGGCGACGTCGGTACCCGGAGCCGTGGCCGGCGCCTGCAAGATAGCCTCGTTGTTGATGGACAAGGACATAAACGCCGACGGCAAATTGGAGGAAACCGATTTCGAAGCGCCGGAGGCTGTCTGGATTGTGGCGGATCGCCTTTCCGACGACGCAGATCCGGATCATCGCATCGACATCTACGGAAAGTGTGTTGCGCTGTGCGAAGATGAAGATCTCGATGAATGGGCCGATTGGATCCTTTGCCTGGCTGCGGCGTATGTGGACAAAGAAGATCTCGAGGCTGCGGTTTCAAGTTTGAAGAAGGGGCTGGAAAGGCATCCTGATCATCCGGGACTTCTGGAGTCATTGGCGCGTGTGGCGTTCGACGCGGAACAATTCGCGGATAGTGCGGATGCTCACGGGAAGCTGGCGGGTTACTACACGTCCCCGCAGGAAAAGGCGACCCAGCTGGCCAGGGCCGCAAGCATCATGTTCACGCATCTCGATGATCCCAAGGGAGCCGAGGTAATCGCCCGTGAAGCGGTCAAGCGATCCGCCAACCACGATGCGGCGCATGAGATCCTTACGGTCATTCTGCGCGAGCAGCGCGATGACGATGCGCTCGTGCAACAGATAGAGGAGAGGATCGGCGCCGAGCAGGATGTGGACTCCCTGGTGGAATTGTACGAGGAGCAGGCGGACAGGTTTTTCGCCGTGGACGACATGGAGGGGGCCCTGGAGGCGGTGGAGAAAATACTGGATCTCAAGCCCGATCACCTCACCTCCTACCGAACCAAAATCGACCTCCTGTTGGGCAACAAGGAGTTCGAGGATGCCGTCGGAACGATGATGGAGTTCACGTTCATCTGTCAGGATCCTGAAGAGAAGCGCACTATGGTCTGGCGGGCGGCCGATGTGTTGTTTGATGATCAGAATGATCCACAGCAGGCGATCGAGGTGCTGACCGACCTCCTGAAAGAAGGGGACCGGCACCCACAGACCGAGAGACACATAGCAAGGATCGCGAGCGACCAGGAAATGTGGGATGAGGCGACGGAGGCCCTTGCGAGACTTGCTCAGATGGTTACCGACCCCGAAAAAAGGGCGGAGATTCTAACTGAACAGGCAAATATTTTCCTCGAGAAGATGTTCGATCCCGACGGCGCGTCGGAGGTCATCAACATGGCGTTGCAGGCCAATCCGTCCGCCGTGGATGCGATCAAGCTGACCCTGAATCTCCGGGACGAGTCGGACGCACAGCGGGTCCTCCACGCCGCACAGAAAAATCTGATAAGCAAGCTCGACGCCAACCCCGTCGACCTGAAATCCATCACCGACCTCAAGGAGGTGTCAGGCCTTCTGTACAAGGAGGATCAGGCTGCGATTTGCGGTGAGGGAATGGTAGTTCTGGGAGGGATCCCCGAGGGATTGGGACTTTCTTCTGCGTACGTGCCCAGGGAGTATCCCGATCCGTCCGAGGTGATAAAGATACTTCGGTACGATGGCGAGCGAAGTCAACCGATTGCCGCTATCGCCCTCACCGCCGCTCCGGTGACCGCAGAGGTGTACTCGCGTTCCGGGCACATTCCGGATTTCGGTCGCTCGACTCTGGTCAAGAAGAAGGGCGCCGATCAGGTTCAGAAATGGCTCGCGCAATGGGCAACCCTGCTCGGGGTCAAGAAGTTCGAAGTTCATCGTGTGGGTCAGGATCCCCGAGGATCCAGCCCGCTTCCGGCGTCGATCCCGGCCGTGGCGGTCAATGACGATCTTTCCAACCTTGATATTATCAGCGCGCGTTTCTTCATCGCCCGGAACTTCTGTCGTTCCATGTTCGGATTGGGCGCCTTCGAGGAGGGTGATACAGCGACGCCGATTCGATGGTTTCTCGCGCTCACCGCCGCGACACTCGGAGAGGATGTGAAACTACCGATTCCCACGGATATGGATCTGGTCGTCAAGGCCAAGAAGGCGCTGTCCAGGAAGATACGCAAGGAACTGGTAAATCCGTGCACTGCGCTCCTGCACTGTAGCGCTCAGGAGATTCGGGCATGGGTCGCGTCGACGTCCTATTCGGCGGACAGATTCGGCTTGCTGGCGGCGGGAAATCTCGCAGAGGTCATACCCCTGATGGTGGAGGAATCGGCAGGCCCGGCAGGGTTGAGGCGACTTGCCGAAAATGCGAGCGATGTACTCTCGAAGGTGCCTAGATGCACGGAGTTGATGAGATTCGCGCTTTGTGGTCCGTACCTGGAGATAAGACGAACTATCGGGTTGAGCGAGGTAAACAGCAGTGGATAGAAACGGCACAGAGACCCCCATCCCCACGATTTTGGGGCAATCGGAGTTCTTTTCGACGATCGCCACCATTGGTGTGTATGGAGAGCCGCCGACGCGCCTTGTGGAAATGGACTCGGATTACGAAATGGTGTCGGACCATGTGCGTGAAAGAGTTGGCGCCCTGGTCGAGAATGCCAGGCTGAACGCTGATAAATTGCCCGAGATCGCGGCCGGTTGTCTTCACCAGGCGGGTCGTTTCCTCGACAGGAACGCGAAGAGACCGTCAGAAGCGTGGAGATGTCATGGGGGCGCCCTCACGATCCTGCCGGGATATCGCCCGGCTCTGGCAGCCATGCGGCGTCTGGCACGACGCGGTGAGGAGTCCGACAAGCTGGTGGTGGCGCTAAATGCCAGCGTCGAGGTGCCAGGCCTGGCGGCGGAAACCGTTGCTTCGCTTGTGGAAAAAAGCGCGGTGGATCTCAAGTCGGGCAACGACGCGGGCGCGCTGGATTCTCTTCGCGAGGCCGTGCGAGAATCCCCCGACACCATTCTTCCGCACTTGCTCAAACTCGGGCCGGCCGCAAGGCGGGGCGATGACCACGAATTGATCGAGTCTCTGCATGTGGTAGCCGATCGCTGGCCGCAAGAGGGAGTATCAGTTGCCGCGCGGATGGCTCTGGTTCTGGCGGAAGAGCGCCTCGGAAATCTGGATGCGGCCCTTGAACAACTCGAGAAGATAACGCCGGACGAGCAATACAAGACGGCGCTGGCGTGGCTCAAGGTGAGATTGCAGATCCGGACGGGTGCCATTGACGAGGCCGTGGGGACACTCGGAGATCTTCGCGACGGATCCGGTTCTGAAGAATTTACCTTTGCCGTCGATCGATTCAGGAAGGCGGTCAATACTCTGTCGCTCGGCAAGAGGGAGACAGATGAGTCCACCGTGGAATCTTCGTGGGAGATCGATTTGGTTTCCCGGTGGAAGAGCGACGATTTCGGGGCGGAGGTCAAGGCGGCAGGGGCAGCCGTTGACTTTGTGTCGTCCGATGCAATGAAGGCGGCGCTCTTTGAAAATGCTCTTCTCGCGGCAATTGACGATGATTCAGGGGAGAGAGAGATACCGCAGGACGTGGATCGAACCACACCTCGGGGGAGGGCCCTTGCGCTGGCACTTCGAGAGGTCGACAAGGAGGACGAGGCGGCGTTACTCGAGGATCCGGAGGCCGACCCGCTGGGCTGTCTCCATGCAGCCCTCACTCGGGGTGAGGACGCTGCGGCGATCAAGGCGCTTGAATCTCTTGGAAAGAAGGCGACGGGGGAGACGGATCGTTGGGACATCCTGGTGGCACAGGCGGCTGTCATGCGCGACTCCGGAACCCAGCCGGATAATGTGCTGGAGGTTCTCAAGAACGAGGCGACCCCGATTCACGTTCACAAGAGACCTCTGGCATCGCTTATAAGGCTTCACGACCGGACACCCGAAAGCCTTGCTTCGCTTGCGCTCTCACAGGCGGGTGACGTGAAGAACCCGGACGAAAAGGCCGACCTGTTGTCCTTCGCCGCAACTCATTTCGAGAAGTTCGACCCGACCCGGGCAGCCGAGCTTCATCGCGAGGCGTTATCATTATGCCCCACGTGTCTCATGGCGCTGTCGGCGCTCGAGCGGGAGGGTAATGATCATGCCACCATGGCTATTGCCCTGGCGGCGGCGGCCGAGTCCTCCATCGACGAGAGGGATCGCGCGGTGAGCTTTATCAAGTCCGGCGCGCACTACCTCGCTTCGGGGTCGGGGTCGGCGGCGCTCGAGTCGTTCATCAAGGCACTCAAAGTGGCGCCTGGGGACGAGGAGTTGCGTGACTCGATTCTCCGTCTGGCCGCGTGTCATCCGGAGATCCTGGAAGACACTAGCTTGCTGCAGCCGCAGGATCTCGAGAGTTTCTCTCTGGAAGGACTGCTGTCCCTCGGGGCGTTGGCGTCAGGTCTGGACGCGGTTGCGGCGACCAGGCTTTTTGGAAAAGCTATCGAGATGGATCCGGAAGATCCGATAGCGTTGGTAGGATTCACCGAGTCTGCGCTCAAGAGCGGTCGCAGGAGCGAAGAGTCCAGCCGACTGCTATCGCTTCTGCGAGATGCCTCGACGCCCCAGGAGGAGGCGTGGGTCTATCTCAGAATTGCACAGGTAGATGAGCGTTATGGCGAAGATGTGGGCGCCGCGATGTTGTCCCTGATGACGCTGGAGGAAAAGTTACCCGGCCACAGACCCACACTCGGGCGACTCGCGATGTATTACGCGAGACAAAAACGGGTGCAAGATCTGGCCCGGATCGCTAATGCCCTGTCGAGCAGCCTGAATGATGATGAAGATGCGACCAGCGCGGCAATGGTCGCATGGCGGGAGTCCTCGATCGACATCGAAGCGCTTCGGACTGCAGTATCACGGCAACCGACCTCGGTTCTCCATCTGGCCTATCTGGAGGCGCGTACCGAGGATATTGGGGAGCGACGTGCGTGCCTTGAGGGTATTGTCCGACAACTTGGTGAATCAGTTGTGCACGGATCGCGACTTGCCGATCTTCTTGAAGAGGGCGGCGAGGCACAGGCGGCATTGGAGTTGCGGAGACAGGCGCTGGAAAATTGTCCCGACTCACTTCTCGATCTCCTGGGCATGGAGCGGATCCAGGAGCGCGAGCAGGATTACCCTGCCCTGGTCGAGACCCTGATCCGGATCGCAGGCACCAGCAACGTGAAGGAGTATCAGATCGCCAAACTTCTCGCTGCCGCCCGGATCACCCAGGAACAAATGAATGATTCACCGCGGGCGGCCGAACTCTGCCTCGAGGTGTTGCAAAAGGATCCGGTCAACGAGGAAGCATTTGATCGCGGAAAGGCGATCCTCGATAACGCGGGTGATTCGATCATGATGGGTCGGCTCCTTTCTGCGAGAGTAGAGGGTGTGATCGATCCTGCGCAGAAACATCAACTGCTGATCGACATCGCCAATACCAAGTTGAAAGACAACGACAGGGAAGGCGCCAAGGCCAGTCTGGTGCAAGCGCTCAGCCTCTTTCCCTCGGATCTGGCCACCCACAGGTGGATGGCTTCCTTGCGAATGCAGGACGAGGAATGGGAGGAGGCGATACACCACCTCATGGAGGCCGCGAAGAACGTCAAGGATCCGGAAACGGGGATGGAGGTGTTCTACGATCTTGGCGTGCTCTACATGGATCGAAGCGAGAGAAAGGATCTTGCGGAGAAGAGCTTTGTCAAGGTGCTGGGGTGGAGCCGCGATCATTTCCCCGCCATGGAGCGATTGGGTGTGCTCTACGTGATGATGGGAAACTGGGGCCGGGCCGCCCAGGCGCTCGAGCGCGTCATCATGCTGGCGACGGATCCATCGGTCAAGACAGCCAAGATGGTTGATCTTGCGCGTGTCCTGGAAAATAATCTGAATCGGTCCAAGGACGCGGAGAGGGTTGTTTCCGAAGCGCGGCGAATCGATCCGTTGGATATTCGACCGGTAGAATACCTGGCGGGAATGTACACGCGACAGAACGACCCCATGGCCCTGAACGTTCTCCTGGACCAGGCACTCACCATGCAAGCCGCGGCGATTGTCAAGAACCCGGACAGCGGCGTCTTGTACTCCAACATGCTCTTCGTGTTGACCATGAAGTCGCAGGATGAGGTTGCGTCGCTGGCTGCGGCGGCCATGGGTATCGTCGGCGCCGAGCCGACGGAGCACTCAAAGACCGCATCCGTGGAAAGCACATGGACACTGGGATCGAGAATAAGTGACCCGGTTGTAGAGGGGTACATCTGTCCCAAACAGGTGCCCATCGGGATGAGGGCGACACTCCAGGCCATCGAGGAGCCCGTGGCAAAACTTTTCGGATTCAGCTTGAAGCAGTTGGGACTCGGTCGTGATGCTCGTGTGGATCGAAAGCTTCCGTTGCCCTCGGCGATTACTGATCTGGCAACCGCTTTTGGAATCAAGCCCGAGCCCGTGGTGTATGCGGGCGACGACAACGACATTCGTGTCATACCGGGATCTCCCTTCGCGGTGATCGTGCCGGCACACGTGGTCGGTTCAACCGAGGATGCCGTCGTCAGATTTGCTGCCGCTTTTGCGGTGGCGTCCATCAGGTGGGGAATTTCCCTCGCCACTATTCTCACTGAGCAGCAGCTACAGCAGACCATCGGAGGCCTGGTCAAGTTGTTCGTTCCGGATTTCAAGCCGGCCGGGCTGGACCCCTCCGTCCTTGTGAGCGTTTCGAAGAACCTCGATAGTGTGTTGTCGGCGAAGATCAAGGCGATAGTTCAACCTTTTGCGTTCGACTGCGCCAAGGTGGTTGAGCTGGGCGATGTTCGCGAGAATATTATCACCATGAGTCACCGCGCGGGATTTCTGTCCGCCGGTTCGCTCACCGGGTCCGTCGAAGCGCTTCGTGCAATAGCCGGTAATCCGTCGGCGCCAATCGATCAGTTACCGGTAGTGGGCCGCATGATGTCCTTCATCTTCAGCAAGGATCATCTGGAACTGCGCAAGCGGATGGGCATCTAGAAGGAGCGGTACAGGACCAATCAATGCGTATCGGAGTATTCGGCGGCACTTTCGATCCACCACACATGGGACACCTGGAGCTTTCCCAAATTGCCATGGGGTCAGGTCTTGTCGACCATGTCATTTTCATCCCGTGTTTGAGACATGCGCTGGGAAAAATTCCCGCCGGGTTCGAGCATCGGCTCGCCATGTGTAAGGTGCTCGTTGAGAATGAGCCCAACATGGAAGTGTCGGACATCGAAAGCAGGTTGGATACAGGGGGGAGGACCCTGGATCTCCTGAAGGCGCTGGGGCAAGAGTTTCCCGATGATAATCTGCGCTTGATTGCGGGGACCGACATCTATCACGAGCGCGATCGCTGGTATCGGTTCGATGAGGTGGCACGTCTCGCGCCACCCATTTACGTCGAGCGCCTCGGAGCGGCCCCCATCCCCCACGAGACGTTGGCTGCGCCGCGCATGGTCAGCTCGAATGAGATTCGAAGGGCCATCTCAGAGGGGCGCTTGCCAGGGGAGTGGATCGCGAAGGCCGTTGCGGCGTACATCGCGCAGAATTATCTGTATGGGTACGGGACATGAACGACAGGGTTTTCATCATTGGTTGCGGAGCAGTGGGTTCTTCACTGGCAGTCGCGATTTCACGAACCGACCTGAGTGTTTCCGGGGTGTTCGACCTGCGCGAAGATCGTTGCGCGGAGTTGGCCTTGCAGATCGGTGGCTGCGCCCATTTCGGAGAGCTGCCGGAGATAACGGCCAGCGCACAAATTGTCATTGTCGCCGTGCCGGATGGATCGATAGCTGACGTGGCGGCGCGGGCGGCGGCGGATGGGGCCTGTTCGCGAGATCAGGTTTGGTTGCACTGTTCAGGACTTAACGGCGCAGAAATCCTCGCGCCTCTCGATGGTCTGGTTGCGGGAACGGGAACGCTGCATCCGGCGCTGGTCTTTTCCCCGGGCACCGTCCGGGAAATACCTCCCGGAACGCACTTCGCTGTTGACGGAAACAATCGGGCGGTTGCGGTTGCACAAGAACTGGCGGGACTTCTGCGAGGCACATCTGTGATTGTTCCGGCCGGCGCACGACCGGGCTACCACGCTGCGACGGTAATCGCGAGCAACTATGTGGTGACACTTTTGTCCGAGGCAAAGAAGAGCCTCGAGGCCCAGGGAATGGACGCCGATGTGGCGCAGAGCTTGCTGACCAGCCTGACATCCAGCGCCGTGGAGGCCGCTTCGACAAGGGGGATAGAGGCTTGCTTGAGCGGACCTATCAGGCGGGGGGATACTGACGCCATCGGCAGGCACATCGATGCCCTCTCCTCACTTCCCAAGACCGAGGAACTGTATCGATTTTTGGGAGCGCGAACCATCGACCTGGTCCGGTCACTCGATGAGATCGATCCCGAGAAGATCCGCGAGATGGAAAAACTGTTGTCCGGGAAGTGAGCGCACACACCGAAACCCGTAGTAGACGTCCCCGAGCGCAGGACTGTACCAGTTTCGGAGCGACGCGCGCAGGCTGTCGGGACGGTCGTCGCCCCAAGATCCCCCGCACAGCACCATGTCATCGCTCTCCAATTTATATTTGGAACTCGTCCACTCCCACACGTTACCGCTCATATCGCACAGACCGCTCACGCTGTTGCCTTCTGTTTTGGAGCATACAGGCCAGGTTCTGTCCTTTCCGTAGCCGTCTGTGTCACTATCTCCTTTCTGATCGCATTCGCAATTCACCTCCGGATTGTCTCCCCATGGCCACTCCCTGCTCCCACCGTTCGAAGCCTCCGCGTACCACTCGTCCTCGGTCGGCAGACGGCCGCCGGCCCAGGCACAGAAATCCCGCGCCCCGTACCAGTCCACGCAGTTCATCGGGTGATTTTCGCGATCGGAGTATCCCCAGTTGCAATACTTATTGTCAGACTTGGTTTTGCGATTCTTCTCCTTGCATGCGCCGGTCAATACACACTTTTTGAATTGGCCAAGGGTGACTTCGGTTCTGGTGAACTCCACACCGGCAGGTTTCGAATATACCCACTCCACCCACTCCACCCCCTCCGTGCCTGTACTGCCGGTTCCACCGACACTCACCGCTCCAGGCGGCGTCAATTGCGACGTGGGGCCGCAGGTGGAAAGCAGCAGACCGGTCAGAATCACGCCGACATTTCGCGCAAGTTGCATTCCTTGTCGATTCCTCATCATCGCGGCCCCTCAAGGTGGTTAACCGCTGGCTTTGCCGGGGTTCCGTCGATCATGGAGAGGTCGGGGACTTTTTTCATGAAGACCTTCGAGTCGATCTCACCGTTCATGTAGGCTATTCCCGCCTGGATATACTCCACGCAAAGCGATATCGCCCGGTCGGCCAGCTCCACGGATAACTCCAGCAATCGGGGATCGTCTGCGGGCAAGGTTTTGACCCACGGTACGAGACCCGTGGAGCTACTCACTCCGAAGAGCGCGAGGTTCCTCAGCCAGGAACGGAGTTTCCAGGCCGCAGGCGTCGATCCGTGGACTTCAAAAAAGGCGTCCTTGACAATGTCCTCCCACCCTGCAGACGGGCGCAGCCATAGAGATCGGCGGCAGTATGGGGTTCCCATTCCGCTGTGAGATTTGAGATGGTAATGACAGTGAAGATCCATTTGATCTTCTATACGTTTGTGAACCGTATCCGGATCGGTTGTTCCGCCGGCGTCGATCAGTACTCGCTTCAGGATCTCCGGGTGAAAGACCAGGTCTACCGCCTGGTGGGTCAGCGCCCCTGAGGCCACGGCGCGTCTTCCCGGTGTTTTCGCCCGGTCGAGGAGGGCCAGGCACAGTCCACTCGGAGATCTCTGGTGAACGAGCGTGCCCCACGGGTTGAAACTGAGTGGTTGTTTCGCCAGCATCTTTAGCCCGGTGAGCCAGAGTTTGTCGTAGTATGGGAGATCTACGAGTACGGCACCGAGGTGAAAATCGTCACGGTTATCCAGGATCCCGGCCCCATCGTCGATCCTGCGAAGGGCTGCGTCGGCCAGGGTAATATGGAGCAGAGTCCCCGCCATTGCTTTACAAAGGAGGCTTCGGGGGCAAGGGCACCCGGGTCAGACCGATTTCAAGGGAGATGGCGTCGAGGAGTTCGTCCAGCTCCTCCACGAAATCCGGCGCAACCATCAGGTCGACCACATCGTCCACGCCCTCTCTTGTCGTGGGTGTGGCCATGCCGTCGTGGGATTCCAGAAGCCATTTGAGGTAGCCGATATGCTCCCGTCCGACCTTGACGGATCGCATGATCATGGATCTTGGGGTAGTAGACATCCCCTTCCTTTTAACATGTGTTCCAGTGGTCGGTCTCCCGGGTCAGGCCGTTTTTTTGACTGCGTGTAGTATAAACACCTACAATGTTTTTGGAGCACCCGTTTTGTGTTCCCAGAGGTGAACCGGATGAATGCAATAAAAGTATGTATCGGACCTATCCACCAATTCACATTCATCGCCGTGAGTCTGCTCATGGTCGTGTCTTCGGGGTGTTCGAACGGCAAGGAAGCCCTGACAAAGACAATCGACGACCTCAATCGGGAGCTGTTGATGGCCAGGGCCAGCAGGGCCAATCTGACCGCGAGGAATGTTTCTCTGGACGACAAGGTGCTGCTTCTGGAGAAACAGATCGAGAAGTGTCGGTCTGACGAGGACGAGAAACGGCTTCGGGTCGTGACACTGACCACTAAACCGAAAGCGCAGCCCGAGCCGACGGCGGCCGAGGAAATTATCTGGAAAGATCAGGAGGTCCGAAAAAAAGACGATGGTAAAAAGCGACCCGTGCTCACCATCGTTGGTGAAAGACGCGCGTCGGGAGGCTCTGGAACATCGTATCCTTCCGGTGGTCCCGCCGTTCCTTCCCTGATCGCCGGAGGTGACAATCTTGGAGTGGTGGATGCCGACGGCGGAGGAAACACCGCTCCGAGGCCAATGAACGATTTTCAAAAAGCTTATCGCGCCTACTCCAACAAGGACTTCACGGTTGCCCTGGAGGTGTTCTCCGGGTTCGTCAAGGAATACCCGAGCCATGAATACGCGGACAACGCCATGTACTGGAAGGGCGAATGTTTCTTCAGTCAGGGGAAGATGTTGAAGGCCATCGGAGAGTACGAGCGCCTGCTGAGGCGATATCCGCGATCAGAGAAGACCCCGTCCACCCTGTATCGAATTGGTTTCATTTACGACAAGCTCCATGATCGTCAGAGGGCCGGTGAGTACTATTTCAAGGTAGTTGAAATGCATCCCGGGACACAAGCGGCTCGAAAGGCGAGCCTGCGTGTTGCTGCGATTCGGGAGGATAAGGGTGCCTCGATGAGTTTGCTGCCGACATCAGTGAAAAGGTGATAGACATGATCCTCATGAAAAAAATGATCTGGGTCGCGCTGATTTTGTTTGGAGTTGTTTCGTACGCCGCACCGGCGTCTGCTCAGGATGATTATCAATCCGACATCAAACCCGGGTTGAACATCCACGCGCAGCAAGGGGGACCGTCAATGCTGTCCCGGGCAGCCCGCGACGGGGTTTCCGTGGTCATCTCCGAGAGTGGCGAGAGGGTGTCGGACCGTAGCGTGAATCCGCAGACGGAAACGTACAACGTCAGAGAAGGCGACACCCTCTGGGATATTTGTACGAGGTTTTTCTCCGATCCATACGTGTGGCCGCGAATATGGTCGTACAACAACAAGATCACCAACCCCCACTGGATCTATCCCGGCGATACTCTCTGGCTTGTGCCTCCGAGGGCTGTCCCCGCCGCAATTTCGATGTCGTCCGCTCCGGCGGCCGCCGTGGCTCAGTCCAGGCCAAAGGCTATCCTGGTGAGGAATCGGGGGTTTGTGGACACGGAGACCCTCAAGCAGTCCGGAACCCTGATCGGCTCCCGGAAAGAGATGATGATGCTGTCCCAGTACGACGAGGCCTATGTCCAGTTCCCGGACGCCAGGGAGATACGGGCGGGCGACGAGTTTTCCATCTTCGAGGTTCTCAGAGAGATCGATTCCGTCGAGGATCCCGGATCGGAGATGGGCAAGCTGGTGGAGATCCTCGGAGTGGTCCGGGTAACGCAGTACGACAGGAACAAGGATCTCGCCAAGGTGGTCATAGACGAATCGTTTCGGCCCATCGAGCGGGGCTCCATGGTCGGGCCGGTTCACAGACGGTTCGATCTCGTGTCGCCCGCGGTGAACCAACAGGAACTCAAGGGATTCGTGATCGCATTTCTAGATCCGGGCATCATCGCCGCGGCTCAGAGTATCGTCTTTGTCGACAAGGGCTCGGAGCAGGGAGTCAAGGTCGGCAACAGGTTTTTCGTGGTGGAGAAACGTGACAACTATCGCAAGAGCCTGGACGAAGAAGACGACAACGAGGGTTATCCTTTCGAGGTGCTCTCGGAGATGCGAGTTATCGAGGCGAGGCCCAACACGTCAACCTGCGTCGTCACCGCAACGGTCAAGGAATTGATGGTCGGGGTTCAGGTTGAGATGGTGAAGGGCTACTAACACGCATCCGATTTCCTTTTTTCCCAAAACAAACTTGACGATGGGTAGGTACCCTCTCTATTACTCTGGTCTTTCAACAGCATGAAACAGGACCGGAGGCCGATACGTTGTCCCAATCCCCAATACCGGGCGAGATGGTAGAGCTGGATCGCAGGGCTCCCGGGTATCCCGAACGCCTCGAGATGCTCGGCGACACGCCTGAGCGTCTGTTCGTGATCGGTCAGATCCCTTCGGCGCCCATGGTGGCGCTGGTGGGTTCCCGGGATGCCGATCGCGGGATGATCCGGTATACGGAGGATCTGGCCGCGGACTTGACCGCAAGGGGGCTGGTAGTGCTGTCCGGGGGCGCTGCCGGGATTGACACGGCGGCCCATCGTGGAGCGCTGGAGGCCGGCGGATCCACCGTGGCGATCATCGGATCGGGCTTCGATCACATGTACCCGCCCTCCAACCGGGAACTATTTCGCGAAATAACCCAATCAGGAGCTCTGATTTCCGAGTTCGAGCCCGGCACCCCGCCCACCCGCTGGACTTTTCCGAAGCGGAACAGGCTGGTTGCGGCCATGGCCTGCGCGGTGATCGTGATCCAGGCATCCGCACGCTCCGGGGCGCTCATCACCGCTCGGGTCGCACGTGGTCTCGAGGTGCCGGTGGGTGCGGTTCCCGGGTCGGTGAACGAGTCAAAGAGTCGAGGCGCCAACGGGCTCATCCGCGACGGAGCGGCCCTGATCGAGGATGTCTCCGACGTAATGAGACTGATGGACGGATCCGCGAGGTCCGGACAACTTAGCTTGCCCGAAATGAATTCGCGAGGTAAGGAGTCTGCGTCAGAGGCTCCGGTTCCGGCCGGAATCAGCGAAAATGAGGCTCTGGTGTTCGATGTCCTTGGAGAAACACCCATGCACATCGACGATGTCGCATCGACGATCGGGTTGGGCGCATCGGAGACCGGCGCCTCTCTCATGAGCCTGGAGTTGTCGGGCTTTGTGGAGGACCGGGGTGGAAAGTATTTCGTAAGGAGCACAGGTTAGTCAGGAGGAGTGGTACAAGGTATGCCGAAATCTCTAGTTATAGTCGAATCACCCGCCAAGGCGCGCACCATCAGGAAGTACCTGGGAAACTCGTTCTCCGTGAAGGCCTCGCTCGGCCACGTGAAGGATCTGCCGAAGTCAAAGATTGGAGTGGCCGTCGATGACGGCTTCACCCCCGAATACCAGGTCATTCCTGGCAAGAAAAAGGTCCTGAGAGATCTGATCAAGTCCGCGCAGCAGGCGCAGGATATCTATCTGGCGCTGGATCCGGATCGCGAAGGAGAGGCCATTGCGTGGCACATCGCCGAAGAACTGGGTATCGACAAGGACCGCATACGCCGCATCCTGTTCAACGAGATAACCAAGAAGGGGATCACCGAGGGTCTGAATAACCCGCTGCCGATCAACAGCAGGCGGTTCGAGTCGCAACAGGCTCGCCGAATTCTGGACAGATTGGTTGGCTACGAAATCTCTCCGATTCTGTGGAAGAAGGTCAGGCGGGGGCTTTCGGCGGGACGTGTTCAGTCTGTTGCCCTGAGGCTGGTCGTGGACAGGGAAAGCGAGATCAACGCTTTTAAACCTCGAGAGTACTGGAAGATCGGGGTTCAGGTTGAGGGCGATAAGCCACCGCTGTTCAACGCCGCGTATTACGGTAGTCACGGCAAAAAGGTCAACGTCGGGGACGAGAAGACAGCCACAGGAATCACAGATGATCTTCGCGAGGCCAGTTTCACGGTTGCAAAGATCGATCGCAAGGAGAGACGCCGGGCCGCGCTTCCACCCTTCATTACAAGCCGTCTGCAGCAGGAGATGGCCAGGAGATTCCGATTCACCGCGAAGCGCACCATGATGGTAGCGCAACAGCTCTACGAGGGAGTGGACCTGGGCTCCGAGGGCAGCGTGGGTCTCATCACGTACATGAGGACCGATTCGGTGCGGTTGTCCGCTGACTCGGTCGCGGAGGCGAGGGAGTTCATCGGCGATAAATTCGGCGCGAAGGCGGTTCCGGCCAAGCCGAATGTATACAAGAGCAGGAAGAGCGCCCAGGATGCCCATGAGGCTATTCGCCCCACTTCGATACGATTTGTGCCGCAGGAGGTGGGCAAGTACCTGACCGCAGATCAGCGCAAGCTCTATAGCGTGGTATGGGAGCGTTTCACGGCGTGTCAGATGAAGCCCGCCATTTACGACAGGACATCCGTACAGATCGACGCGGGCGATCACAGCCTCAGGGCGTCGGGTTCGGTGCTGAAGTTCAAGGGTTGGCTCGAGGTGACAGGAGATCCTGCTCCCGCCAACGGGAAGAACGGATTCGCCGACTCGGATGACGAATCGACGGTGCTTCCACAACTCAATGAGGGCGATATCCTCAAAATGACCGGTGAAGGAGTCACGGCGCTGCAGAAGTTCACACAGCCGCCCGCCCGCTTTACCGAGGGAACCCTCATCAGGGATCTCGAGGAGCGCGGAATCGGTCGTCCATCCACCTACGCCACCATACTCACGACCATCCAGGACAGAAAGTACGTGAAAAAGGAGGAGGGCAAGCTCTCCCCGTCCGAGCTGGGTGAGATAGTGACAGAGCGTCTCGTACTTCATTTTCCGCGAATCCTCGATATCGACTTCACCGCATCCATGGAAGAATCGCTGGACAGGATCGAGGACGGAACCCAGGACTGGGTCGAACTGCTCAAGGATTTCTACGAACCCTTCAAGGTCGAAGTGCAAAATGCGCTACGGGAGATGAAGGGCGTGCGCGATTTGACAGAGAAATCCGACGAGAAGTGCGATAGCTGCGGCAAGCCCATGGTTATCAAGTGGGGACGAAACGGGCGTTTTCTCGCCTGTTCGGGCTATCCCGATTGTCGCAATACCAGGGAACTCGAGTCCGCCAAGGGTGCTGTGCAGGCGGAGCCGGTGGACATCAAGTGCGACGAATGCGGCAAACAAATGGTGCGCAAGCGCGGGCGTTTCGGTGATTTTCTCGCCTGTTCAGGATATCCGGATTGCAAGGCCACCCGCTCCATGCCCACGGGGATAGACTGTCCCAAGGAGGGCTGCAACGGCGAGCTCGTGGAGCGACGCACTCGCAAGGGACGGGTTTTCTACGGGTGCAGCGAGTACAAGAAGACCGCCTGCGATTTTGTCGTGTGGGGTACTCCCATCAAGGATAAGTGTCCAAACTGCGGGGCCGGGTTCCTGGTGGTGTCCGCCCGTCGGAAGGGCGCCAGGGAACTCAAGTGCATTGCAGATGGTTGTGGATTCAAGAAGACCGAAACCCCGTCTTAAGCTCGTTCCCGCCTCACTTTCCACTGTATCAAATGTCGAGATGGGACAACAGAATGGCAATTGTGTATAATCCGTTCTTCACCGAATAGGATGAATGCCATGAGACGCAATGTCGTTGCAATGTATGCCGGTTTGATCGTTGTTTTCAGTTGTTCAAGCGCGTCTGCGCAGAACGCCATAGAAGGAGTTTCAATCGCCACTCACTCGACTTTTAACAACGTGGGCGTCGATGTGGTGTACACCGGTGATGCAAACTCGAACGCAACTGCCTCCCTGGAAATAGATATAAACGGTACAGGTTTTGTCCAGGTCCACGATCTGTCCGAAGTGGGATCGGACCGCTTCGTGGGCAGCGCTTTTTTTCTGAGCGAGAGCACTTCTTACGAGGTTCGAGTGACCCTGGACGATCCGGATGGTGTCACAAACGGCACCCTTACCGCCACTGACCAGACCAGGACAAGCAGCATTCCGCTGTCGACGGGAAACACATATCACGTGGCCCCCGACGGAGACGATGGAAACACCGGCACCGACACAGCTCCCTTCGAGACTGTTCAACATGCGGTAGGAGTTGCATTGCCGGGAGATGCTGTTTTGATCCACGCTGGCACCTATCACGAGGAGGTCAACATCGGAGCCGGTGGAACAGCTGCCGCGCCGATAATAGTTCGTTCGGCAGGCGATGGTGAGGTTGTTATGAGCGGTGCTGAACCTGCGCTCCTCGATCCGGCGGCGTGGACAGACGAAGGCGGAGGTAGATATTCAGCATCAGTATCCCAGACCAGATACGTTGCGGTGGATGATACTCGGATGTGGCGGTACGAGAGCCTGAGCGATCTTGCCGGCCTGACGGAGGGAACCGATGGTGGGTTCTACTTTGACGGATCGCTGGTCCATGTTCGATTGCCGGGAGATGCTGCGCCGGCCGGACACGTGATAGAGGTCTCTTCTCTCGGCCGGGCGTTCTGGATCGAGGGTGCCCCCAATGTTGTCGTTCGAGGGTTGACCATCCGATCTTTCGGTGGCGTGGAGTACGCCGAGGGAATAATGGTTCGCGACGGATCCCATGACGTATGGATAGTCGAAAACCTTTTCGAACACGTCATGCCAGGAGTCTGGATCAAGAATAACGTGGATGATCTCACGGTGATGAACAACGAGTTCTCCGATAGAGGGTTGGCAGAGTTTCCGTGGGCTGCCGTGAAATCCCAGGGCGGGATGGAGAGCGGCGCCATCGCAGTGGACTCTGACTACGACGGTCAGGGCATCGTCTTTATGGACAATGTTGTCCACGATTCTTTTGACGGGATAAACATATGTGGCAATCAGTTGATGAACCACCCCAACAATGCTGACGTGATCTCGAATACTTTTTTTCACCTGGGAGACGATGGAATAGAGACCGATGGGGAATGCTCAAATATTCGAATAATGCTCAACCGTTTCGAAGATGCTCTGGTGGGAGTCTCGGTTGCGCCGGCGGTTGGAGGCCCAACCTACGTTATCCGCAACCTCATGGTTGATCTCAAGAACGTGGGAGCCGGCTCGGATTGGATGACTCGCTCGATGAAATTTAATGTCGCGGATCCACGGCCCTCGGGCGACATATTCGCGTATCACAATACTGGCGTGACCTACGAGGTCGATCAAGCGGCGTTCGGCGTCACCGACGATTCTGATTGGTCGAACGTTCACTTGTTGAACAACATCTGGGTGGGAACAGACCATGCTTTTTACTATGTGAACTCCGGCGCCGATCCCTTCTTTCATGACTACGATCTTTTGTTCTCGAGCGGGGATCGTCTCGTTTACTACCAGGGATCAAATTACGATACTGTTTTGGATTACTTCAACGCCGAAGGTCAGTGCGAAAACTGTGTCTCAGCCGATCCGCTCTTTGTGGATGGTCCGGGTAGCAACTACTCCCTCGAAGAGACAAGCCCCGCTATCGATGTTGGTATTCCGATCCCGGGCGTCAACGATAACTACGTGGACAATGGTCCGGATCTCGGGGCGCATGAACTCGGAGGAATCGGTCCCGATGCAGATGTAGACATCGATTCGGATTCCGACACCGACTCGGATTCCGACACTGACCCTGACGGTGGCCTTGACGAGTCCCCAAAGAAATCCAACTCGTGCGGTTGCTCGGAGTTAATCGGACATGACACGACACGCCCTCAACGGCCGTTCTCGGTGATCTCTATTGGTATGATGCTGTTTGGTTGACAGAATGTGCCAGATATCGAGCGTTACGGTAGTGGGAGGAGGACTCGCCGGCTGCGAGGCGGCATGGCAGCTCGCGCAGCGTGACGTTCAGGTAACTCTTCTGGAGATGAAGCCGCAGGATCGATCCCCCGCGCATTTTGGCGACATGATGGCGGAGCTTGTGTGCTCCAATTCCCTGAGGGGCGCTTCCCTGTCCGGGGCCGTGGGTCTGCTGAAAGAGGAGTTGCGCTGTCTCGGATCTCTGCTCATGCGCTGCGCCGACGAGACCGCAGTTCCCGCCGGAGGAGCTCTGGCCGTGGACCGGAATAAATTTTCGCAGGCGGTGGATGATGCTGTGAGCGCGCATCCCCTGATCTCCGTCGAAAGGAAACGCCTCGATGTGCTTCCGGCCAATGAGAGGGTGGTCGTTGCCACCGGGCCCCTGACGGATGGCGCGCTCCTTCAATCCTTGCGCGAACACGGCGCCGTCCTCAACTATCACGATGCCATCGCGCCGTTGATTTCGGCGGAGAGCATCGATCGTACGGTGGTGTTCAGGGCCGATCGATACGAGGAAACCGGCGACGGCGCTGCGTATCTGAATTGTCCGTTCGACGAGAAGAATTACATGGAGTTCGTGCGGGAGTTGATCGGGGCCGACAAGACGCCCCTGCACGAGTTCGAGACCGCGCCCTTTTTCGAGGGGTGTCTTCCCATCGAGGAGATGGCGGCGCGGGGACCCCTGACCCCGGCCCACGGTCCCATGAAGCCCGTCGGCCTTATCGATCCGCGTCTTGGCAACCGGCCCTTTGCTGTTGTCCAGCTTCGTCCGGAGAACGCGGCTTGTACGTCTTACAACCTGGTGGGTTTCCAGACACGGCTCACGCGGGGCGAGCAGAAGAGGGTTCTGAGAATGATCCCGGGCCTTACGAGCGCGGTCTTCGAGAGGTACGGCCAGGTGCACAGGAATACCTTTGTGGATGCGCCGAGGGTGCTCGACGACCGGATGCGCATTGTCCGCACGCCCCATGTGTCCATGGCCGGGCAGATCACCGGGGTGGAGGGGTATGTCGAGTCCATCGCCTCGGGTCTGTTCGTGGGGATGTCCGTGGCCCTGGAAATGCAGGGCCTGAACCAGGATCTCCCACCGCCCACTACCGCCATCGGCGGACTGATTCGTCATACCCGGAAGACCGCCGGGAACTACCAGCCCTCCAACGTCGTGTGGGCCATGATCGACCATCCGAGAAAAAAACGGGGAGTCAAGAAGAGAGACCGCCGCCTGAGCGCGGCGAACAAGGCCCTGGAAGACCTGAAAACCTGGATGGCGCCCGCTCCTTCTGACGAGACTGTGGTATAGTCAAGAAAGAAGATGCCCCAGGGAAGGAGAAACACCATGGAGTTGCCTTTGCCGCTCGAGAATATGACGACAGCGGACAAGTTACGCGCGCTTGAACAGATCTGGGAGGATCTTTGCCGCACGGCCGATAGCATTCCGTCTCCGGCCTGGCACGCCGATGTTCTCCACGCGCGCGAGAATCGGGTTCGCGACGGCTCGTCTCAATTTACCGACTGGACGCAAGCGAAACAGAAAATCAGAGATTCAGCCAAATGAAGGTTCAGGTCCTCGATGAGGCCCGACAAGACCTTTGACCCCAAATGTTTTTCCGTGTGGGACGGGACTGCCTCCGAGCCCTACGGCGTGTACACAGGTTACGAGGAGGTCACATGGCCGTAAATAGAGTGGCCGTTTGGGGGCCGATGCTCGCGCTCTGCACTACCGTGGCCATTTGCGGTTGCTGGATGGGGGGCGGGCAGAGCGGCACACCTGACGGCGGAGATGTCGATTCCGATACCGACACAGACGCAGATTCCGACGCAGATTCCGATACCGACACAGACACCGACACTGAATTCGTCTGCGAAGGCATTCTCCATTTTCCGGACCCAAACTTCGAACTCTCCGTGTGCTTGAGCCTGGGCATATTCGACGACGTTACAAAAACGTGCACTGCAGACATCCTCGCCGAGGACGTCGCACAGTTGACATACTTCGCTTCTCTCGCATCATCGGAACAAGGCCTGGTGCCGGAACACTACATATCCGATCTCACCGGATTGGAATGCATGCCGAATCTCCATGGGGTGAACATTGAGAATAACTACTCCTCTTTCGATCTCTCCCCACTGGCCAACGCGAGCGCGTTGGAGATTCTGTACGCCAGTGCGAACCAGATAGACGATCTGTCGCCGCTGGCCGGCCTTACCCAGCTCTCCACGCTGGAACTTCAACACAACGAAATTTCGGACGTCTCACCGCTTTCCGGCCTGACCCAACTCAACATTCTCTGGTTGGAAGATAATATAGTCTCCGATGTATCGCCGTTGTCCGCCCTTGATAATTTGATAGCGTTATCCTTAGACAACAATGAGATTTCGGACATCGACCCGCTCGCGTCACTCACGGGCTTATACGATTTCGGTTTCGTTTCAAACGATGTATCGGACATCGACGCCGTTGCTTCAATGACCGGTCTTCATAACATCTATTTCATGATAAATAGCATTACCGACCTTACCCCGCTGGTTGATAACGCATCTTTCGCCGACGGTTGCGGAGCCCACTTCACGTACAACCCCATCGACTGCGACGACCAGGCCGCGAACATTGCTACGTTGAAAGACAGAGGCGTCCATCTGGTCTGCGACTGCGCCGCGTGCGATTAGTAGGAAGGTCTTCGTCGACATGGCCAAGACCACCGGCGGCAACGACATCGATATCTCGACATGTGACGAATGGGACGACTGCATCTTCCCGGAACCCGTGGATGTGCTAGGATTTGGACCCGAGTACGCAAATCCGTAACATTGGACGGGCCGCTTATCGTGACGCAAACCATGGACCAGGCGACAGCTCTCTACCTCACGTATATCGAGCACGAACGAAGATTCTCTCAACGGACGGTGGAGGCCTACGGCGGCGCGCTTCGGGAGTTTTGCCGTTTTCTCAAGGAGAAGGATCTTCCCGACAACCCCGCCGGGATTGACTCTACTCATGTTCGTGCATACCTTGCCGGCCTGTATGGAAAAAACGGCCCGGCGAGCATTGCCGCAAAACTGGCGGCGCTCCGAGGGTTCTTTTCGCGATTGAAAAAAAAGGGGCTGATCGACAGCAGCCCGGCTGCAGCGGTTCGTACGCCCAGGGTAAAGAGAAAGCTGCCGGGTTTTGTCTCGGTGGACGAGGCGTCGCGCCTCGCGGACATTGACTGGGAAGACAGTCCCGCAGGGGCGCGGGACAAGGCGATGGTCGAGGTGCTCTACGGGAGCGGGTTGCGAGTGAGCGAACTATGCGCGCTGGATCTGGACTCGATCGACCTGGACTCGCCAGGCGTTCGGGTGAAGGGAAAAGGCGGCAAGGAGAGGCTCGTTCCCCTTGGGAGAAAGGCCGTGGAGGCGCTGAAGATCCATCTTCGGCAAAGAGAGGCGGTGGTGGTCGTGAAGAACAAGATGGCTCACGCCGAGGCGCTCTTCCTCAACAGGAGCGGCGGGAGATTATCTGTTCGATCGGTTCAGCGCATGGTCGCCAGGCGGGGAATCCATGTGGCAACCAGGGAGAACGTGCATCCCCACGCGCTTCGTCACTCGTGCGCGACGCACATGCTCGACGGGGGCGCCGATCTCCGAGTGATCCAGGAACTGCTTGGGCACGCGAGCCTCTCCACTACGCAGCGATATACTCATGTGAGCATCGACGGCCTCATGGAGGTGTACGACAAGGCTCATCCCAAGGCCCGGCAAGAAGACGGGAAAAAACGAGAAGAAGAGGGCGCGGCAGAAACCCGCTCAGAAGAGAAAAAATGAACGAGATTAATCAGAAAATCAGGTCCACCACGATCATCGCCGTCCGGAAGGACGGCAAGGTGGCCGTGGCGGGGGATGGTCAGGTCACCATGGGCCAGACGGTGATGAAGATGTCGGCCCGCAAGGTCAGGAGACTGGCCGGCGGCAAGGTCGTCGCCGGTTTTGCCGGCGCAACGGCGGACGCGTTTACCCTTTTCGGACGCCTCGAGCAGAAGCTGGAGGAGTACAACAACAACCTGATGCGCGCCTCGGTGGAGCTCGCGAAGGACTGGCGAACCGACCGCATGCTCAGGCGGTTGGAAGCGTTGCTCATTGCCGTGGATACGAAGACTTCGCTGCTGATCTCGGGCACCGGAGACATTATCGAACCTGACGAAGGGGTGCTGGCCATAGGATCGGGCGGCACCTTCGCCCAGGCGGCGGCCATGGCGCTTCTGGCCAACACCGATCTTGAGGCCGGCGATATCGCGACGAAATCGTTGGAGATCGCCCAGTCGATATGCATTTACTCGGGTGGCGAGATCATGCTGGAAAAAATTTAAACCGGGCAATTCGGAGGATTCATGACTGATCCCAAAAAACTACCGGTGGCGGCGACTTTCACACCGAGAGAGATCGTTTCTGAACTCGACCGCTACATTATCGGACAGAACAACGCCAAACGCGCGGTGGCCATTGCCCTGCGGAATCGCTGGAGGCGACAGCAGGTGGCGGAGGATCTTCGCGAGGAGATTTCGCCCAAGAACATCATCATGATCGGGCCCACCGGTGTTGGAAAGACCGAGATCGCCCGCCGGCTGGCCAAGCTGGCCCAGGCGCCCTTCGTCAAGGTGGAGGCTTCCAAGTTTACCGAGGTTGGTTACGTGGGGCGGGACGTGGATTCCATCGTGCGGGACCTCGTCGAGGCCTCCGTGTCGCTCGTGCGCCGCGAGGAGGAGGAGCGAATAAAGACCAAGGCGAAGGACCTGGCCGAGGACAGGGTTCTGGAAATACTCGCGAAGGAGGAGACCCCCCCTGTTGCCGGGCCGTCGTACGAGATGCCGGACCAGGCCGCGAAGGTCGTTACCGTTGAGGAGCTGCGGCCAAGGTTGCGGGACGGGGAATTCGACAAGCGATACATCGAGATGGAGGTAGCGGACACGAGCATGCCGATGGTCGAGGTGTTCAGCGCGGCCGGGCTCGAAGACATCAACATCAAAGATATGTTTCAGAATCTTCCCGGGTTCAAGGATCGGAAGAAGAGGCGCAAGGTCAGAGTCCCCGAGGCGCTGGAGCTATTCATCGCACAGGAGGCCGAGAAGCTCATCGACATGGACTCGGTTCAACAGGAGGGCCGCACCCGCGCCGAGCAAACCGGCATAGTGTTCATCGACGAGATAGACAAAATCGTAGGACGTAGTCGCAGCTCGGATGGTCATGGACCGGACGTCTCTCGGGAAGGTGTGCAAAGAGATCTTCTGCCCATGGTGGAGGGTTCCACGATCAATACGAAATACGGTCCGGTCAAGACCGATCACGTGTTGTTCATCGCGGCGGGGGCGTTTCATGTGAGCAAGCCGTCGGACATGGTGCCCGAACTGCAGGGCAGGTTTCCCATTCGCGTGGAACTGGATTCTCTGGGTGCCGACGAGTTTGTACGAATTCTCACCGAACCGAAGAATGCGCTGATCAAGCAGTACGTGGCACTGATGGATACCGAGGGCCTTTCGCTGAAGTTCGGGAAAGACGGTATCAACGAGGTTGCCCAGATCGCGGCCCGGGTCAACGACACCATGGAAAACATCGGTGCCAGGCGGTTATATACGGTTCTGGAAAAACTCCTCGAGGAAATTTCGTTCAATGCTCCCGAGATGGGTGGGCAGACAGTCGGAATCGATGCCGGAAAGGTTCGAGAATCGTTATCCGGTACTCTGGATAGCGAGGATCTGACGAGGTTTATCCTCTGACTTCAAATGCGGTAATTGGCACAAATGTTTCTCTTGCCTATGCTTTTTTTCAGCCTAGAATAGGATTTTCGACAGGCAAGTATGGGATATCGGTGTTTTAAAATGAATTTCAATAATATACGCGTCCGTTTGATGAGGCTCGTATGAAATTACCGGAAGGTAGCCAGGTTCCCCGGGTTACAAAAACCGGCAATTCCGGCTCGTTGGATGTGATGGCCTCGCTTGTATTGTCAATGATTGATGGCAAATCGACCATCCTCGAATTGGGGGAAATGTGTGGGATAGACGGCGAGTTGGCTCAGAAGATCGTTGCTGATCTCATGTCCAGGGATCTGGTCGAGGTTCCCGGTTTTGAACAAGACCACCAGGAAACGAAACAACCTGATCAAATATCCGAAATAGACGATCTGCTCGCGCGCATCGAAGGGATGACTTTCTACGATATCTTGGGTGTCGCGCCGGACGCAGACCGAAAAGAAATGCGATCGTCCTACTTTTCTTTATCAAAGAAGTTTCATCCCGACAGGGCATTCGGCGGCAATAGCGATGAAAAACGAAAAATGGAGATCGTTTTTGGGCGCATCACGCGGGCGTATGACACCCTGTCCAACAGCGACCAGCGTGCCGAGTACGACAAATACATCGCCGATCAGATCGATTTGTGGAAAATAGAAAAGCAACTCAAGAACGCGATTGGTGAGGACGAGGCAAAAGAGAATGATCTCCGGGAATCCATGCCCACTCCCAGGTCCACGAGTCGTTCTCCCACCAGACCGATCCAGATGAATACCATTGCGCCAAAGAGAATCCCTCCGCGCTCCAGGCAGAGCGACGCGCCCGGCTCAAAGGTTTCGTCCAATCCGCCCCAAAGGAGACCTGCCAGATCATCGAACCCGCCCCGAAACAAAGAGGGAAGCGTGTCCGATTCCGATCTGAAAGCCCGAAGGGATCAGTTAAAACGAGAGCGCATGTCCCGGGCTCTGGATCGTTCGCTATCCGGGGTGTCAAAAGATCAGAGAGTTCCGGCCGTCGACAAGAAAATGGTCGAACGTAAGCTGGACCACGCCCGGATTGCCCTGGAGCAACAAGAGTTTGCGAGCGCCGCCAGTATTCTCAAGGAGGTTGTGACGCTGGATGAAAAAAACGTCGAGGCGGCGAATCTGCTGGAGCAGGCAAAGGCCGGAGCCAGGCGGACCCTTGCCAAGGGCTATCTTCGACAGGGGCGGTATGAGCGCAAGCACGGTGATTTCAGGCAGGCAAAAAGCCATTTCGATAAGGCCCTCCAGTCCGATCCGGGAAATCTGGAGGCGCGGCATCTCCTTTCTCAGACTCTCCTTGATCTGAGGTCCGAACTGCCGAGGGCTCTGCTGCTGTGCAAGGAGTTGACTCGCATGGGTGGACAGAAGGGTAGATATTTCGCTACTCTGGGGGAACTCTTGTTATTGGCCAAGGAAAACGAACAGGCCTGCGATGCTTTCGGGAAGGCAATTTCGTTGGAACCGGACAACAAGGAATACAAAAAGCGTTACAAGGCCTGCAATGGCTGACGTCGGCACAAACAGGAAGAGAGAGATCGAATGGAAAAAGTGATCGGCATCGATCTGGGAACCACAAACTCCTGCGTTGCGGTGGTCGAGGGAGATACACCGGCGGTCGTTCCCAATCGTGGTGGATACAAGACGACGCCGTCAATGATTGCGGTGACGGAGGCCGAGAAGAGGCTCGTCGGTCACATCGCAAAACGTCAGGCGATCACCAATGCGGAAAACACGGTATACGCATCCAAGCGCCTGATCGGTCGAAAGTGGCAGTCTCCGCCAGTTATGGCAGCCAAGGAATCGGCTCCTTACAATGTGGCGGAGGGTCCCCACGACGACGTGCGTATTGAGCTGAGGGGTAAGCAGTACTCCATTCCTGAGATCTCCGCGATGATCCTCCAGGAGATGAAGATAGTCGCAGAGGACTATCTCGGCGAGATGGCGGAGAAGGCCGTGGTTACGGTACCTGCCTATTTCAACGATAATCAGCGCCAGGCAACACGCGATGCAGGGCTCATCGCCGGGCTCGAGGTTATTCGCATCATCAACGAGCCGACCGCCGCAGCTCTGGCGTACGGTTTCGGCAAGAAGATCGATCGCCTTGTGGCCATATACGATCTGGGCGGAGGAACATTTGACATTTCCATTTTGGAGATCGGCTCCAACGAAGTGTTCAAGGTTATCTCGACCGCGGGGGATACCTTCCTCGGAGGTGAGGATTTCGATACCAGGATCATGGACTGGTTGGTTCAGGGTTTCATGGATGATCACGGTGTCGATCTGCGGCAGGACAAGATGGCCCTTCAACGCCTGAAGGATGCGGCAGAGAAGGCCAAGATCGAGTTGTCTGGCCAGACCGAGGTCGAGATCAACCTTCCGTTTATCATCTCGGTAGGTCAGAACGAGGCGCTTCATCTCCAGCGGTCGCTCAGACGCGAATCTTTCGAGGAGTTGTGTGTTGACCTCATCTCACGCACCGTCGATATCTGCGCCGCCACCCTGAGGGAATCCGGGCTGGACAAGAGCGAGGTCGAGGACGTCATCCTCGTCGGCGGCATGACGAGAGTGCCCGCGGTACAAAAAGCTGTCTCAGAGTTTTTTGGCCGGGAACCGTGCAAGGGTGTTCATCCCGACGAGGTTGTTGCCCTTGGAGCGGCCATACAAGCTGTCGCGCTGGTGGATGAAGGAAGCGAGATGCTTCTCCTCGACGTCACGCCGCACACTCTGGGCATCATGATCGTGGGCGGATATTTCGAGGAGTTGATCCCGCAGAACTCCACAGTTCCTACCGAGAGATCCAAGATCTTCACCACGGTGCGCGACAACCAGACTGCGGTCAAGATCCTGGTGTTGCAGGGCGAGAGCGAGCGTGCGGAGGAGAACGAGCTTCTCGGCGAGTTTGTTCTCACGGGGCTTCGCAAGGCTCCAAAGGGTCAGATTGAGGTGGAGGTGACGTTCGAAATAAACGCTGACGGAATCGTGAGCGTATCCGCGAAGGACATGGAGACCGGGCTCAAACAATCCATCAACGTGACCGCTTCTTCAGGTCTGACCCAAGAAGAGATCAAGGGCATGGTGGAGGAAAGCAAGGATTACCTTGTCGACCGTCGATCGACGGAAGAATTCGACACGGCGAGGCAAGATGCCGAGAAGATCATCCGTGAGCTGGACAGGATGTTCTCCAAGGTGGAGGAAATGGTGACGGGCTCCGAGTTTGGGCAGGAGGCGCTGGCCAAGGCCAAGGACCTGATCGAACGTTCCCACAAATCTATCGAGACCAGAGACTTGCAGGCGGTGTTGGAATCCATCGAAACCCTGAAACGAACACAGAAGATGTTCAAGGGAGTGCTGGCGCGGAGCTAGTTGGTGCATCTTCATAACGGCGGGGTGCGATGAGCGAAGGGAAGAAGAACAACAAGTGGGCCAAGGTACTCGACGAGGCTGGACTTCTCGAAGACATTGAAGATGGCTGGAGTATGCCCGAGAGCCCGGTGGCGGGATCTACCATCACCGTGAAGAGTTCCGAATCCGACGATATCCAAACCACAGTTGCTCCTCCCAAACACAAGATGAAGCACAAGGCTCACGAGGTTGCCGCTGATTCCAGGCAGCCGGCGGCGCCGTCCAGAAGAATCTCTCAGCCGTACATCGATGTCTCCAGCGCCAAGGAGACAATGGTGGGGCTATCGGACGTTGACTCCATCCCGGACATCCCGGTACGGGAGCGGATCTCCAATGTGGGTTCGGCGCGGATATCCGTTATCCCGGAAGCCGGTGAACCGATCATGTCCGGTCAGTCGGAGTCAATAGTCGACGAGCCGGTGACAGATAATAGGCCGCCTCTCGCCAGTGATGAACCTCCCCCCATGGATATGCGGCGGGAGATGCGCGAGCGCTACGAGGTGGGGGACTATTCCGGCGCCCTCGATCTGGCTGATCGTATCCTCGCCGAATTTCCGGACGACGCAGCCGTTTTTCGAATCCGGATGAGCTGCCGCGAAGTGCTCATCAAGATGTACGAGTCCACGATCGGCTCCTTCGATCGAGTTCCGGAGGCGGTGGTTTCCGATCGCGAAATAATTTGGCGAAACTTGGATTCCGCCGCCGGGTTCATTTTGTCTCGGATAGACGGGATGATCTCGTTCGAGGACATCATAGATATTTCTGGGTTTCCCCGATTCGAGACCTGTCGGATACTCAGCCGACTGCTCAAAGACGGTATAATTTCGTAGAAATTGAAACTGAGAGAACCAGTTATTTGGGCTGTCGCGCTGATCGTATTGGTCGGAGGATGGGGTTCTGTCGCTGTGGGGGAGGACGACGGGGTACTTCCGATCCTTGTCGTTCGCATGAGAGTGATCGTCCTGCGTGCTTCACCCGGACGGGCGCCCATTGTCGGAGGCGATGACGCCGGCGCCCGGGAGGTTATTCGACATCAGATCGAGGTGGCGAACCAGGTGATGTCCCAGTGTCACATCCGGGTGAGGAGCTCGAATGAGATGGATATCGTGATCGCTGATCCGCCGGGTCCTTGCATGCTCTCGGTGGGTGAGAAATACGGACTGCCCTCTTCCGGGGGAGAGGTGAGGTTGACAATCGATGGGGGAAAGTTGGGTCCCTGGAATATCGGCGGCGAATTGACCCCCGAGCAAACAGCCCGTGATCTCATCCGTTACATCGAAAATGCCGGATTTAGAACCGAACTGACCGTCGGTGTCAGGGGTTCTACCGACGCGTTTGCGCAAGCGGATCTGCTGGTGCGGCGTGCAGACGGGACGCTGGCCGAGATTGGACAGTGGCCCAACGAACCGCTAACGACGGATTCGATGCAGTCCATCGACATCGGGATGGTTCGGCTGGACGACGGGCTCGAGTCATATGGGGTGAACGAGATCAATATGGGCACCCTCGAAGAACGAACGCTTCTGAGGGCGTTGTCCAACAAGGAACCTGGAACCATGGAGATCTTCATCGTCAATCGGTTCGAAGGATCACGCAAGCAGGGGGAGTCGTTCATCGCTTCGCCCGCCGGGACCCTCGGGGACGCCGCCATTCTCGATTGGCGCGCCCTGGGTCGTGCGCGAACGGCGTACACGTTTACTCACGAGCTCGGGCACTTGCTGCTCGGAGATCTTTCGCACCCCGACTCCAGGGGCGATCGAAGAACGTGGTTGCTCATGCACTCCCGCGCCAGTTCAGCAGTGGGGGGACCCAATCGGATCACAGAAGAGCAGTGCTCAATAATGAGGGCTCGACTCGAAGAATTGGGGTCAATTTAGAGTTTCTTTTTGAACTTGAAAGGCTTGTCGAAAACGGCGCGACCTCCCTCGGGTGCGGGAAACTTCCACTTTCGAATGGTGCTCTTGACGCAGTTGGTCATGGTCGAATCTCCGACTGTATCGTTGTTCACGCCGATGCCCGTCACCTTGCCCTTCGGGGAGATGGCGATGCGAAGATCAAGTGTACCAGCCAGCATGGGATTCAGCTTGAGACGCCGTTCGTAACATGCTCTCACCTGGTTGAATCGCGAGTTGATGAATGTCTTGATCTGGCGCGCGTCGATCTTGCCCATTGGTTCCGATGCCTGACCCCTGGGCCGATTTCCCCTTGGGGTTTTCGGAGCCTCGGTAGCCACAGTTGCTCCGGCGTCCGGTGGCTTCTGTTCTATTGGCCTCGCATTGTCTGAAATTACAAGTGGGGCAGGCATTTCGATCGGCTCCTCGATCACCGGGGGTGCCTCTTTACGCTCGGCCGGAGCGGACCGTTGCATGAAGAAAACTACGCCGGCGATTATCAATATAATGACACCGCCTGCGAGCAGGAGGACGATACCCTTGCTTCCTCCGGAACCTTGATTGTCAGCCATCCATGTACCTCCGAAAGGAGAAGTGTAGCACACACTCAGACCTAAACAATATTTCTACTGGCAACCAGTTAAATTTCAATTATCGAAACACTGGCCCACTTTTTCCCACCACTACAACATATCAATATTAAACAAAGAATTGTATAAAAGGGGTGATGCTGTGAGAAAATGCCGTTGTGCTGTAACACATCGAAGATACAAAAAAAATTGACAAGTTGAGTGACGTATGGCTACTTGGATACAATCAACAGTGGGAAGAAGTGGGATAAGTACGTGTTCAAGGGACGATATGATCATGCAGTGGACCTGAAGGGAAGGGCCAGCCTGCCATCGCGGTTTCGCGAGAACATCGCCGGTCTTCACGATGATCGTGTCGTTCTGACCTTCGCTCTCGATGCCGAGTATCCGCATCTCGATGTCTTTCCGTATACCGCCTGGCGGGAGTTCGAGCAAAAACTCGCCCAAAAGCCCATTTTCGATCCGAGCGTCACCATGCTCAAGAGACTCTACGTGGCCGACGCCGTGGAATGCCAGATCGATAGCCACGGTCGAATTCTCATCCCACAATTCCACAGAGAGCGCGCCGAGATCGTCAAGGAGGTCGTGTGGCTCGGGATGAACAGAATCATGGAGATCTGGGAACCCAGGCGCTGGCAGGCAGCGCAAGACGAGGCCAGTGGCCGAATTCAAGACGTGCGCCGCGAGCTTGCGGGGTTCGATCTCTAGTAGGTGTTTTGCGATGGATGTTCATTTCGAACACAAGCCGGTGCTCCTGCAAGAGGTGGTGGAGTTACTCTCGCCAGTTTCCGGTGGCGTGTACTGTGATGCGACCGTGGGTGGCGGCGGCCATGCAGAGACACTTTTAGAGATGAGTTCCCCAGATGGGCGTGTCGTGGGAATCGACAGGGACATGGATGCCGTCGCCGCAGCCCGCAAGAGACTTGCGCGGTTCGGGGATCGGGTATCGATTCATCATGGTCGCTTCTCTGCGCTTGACGAGCTCCTTTCGAAGGTGGGTATCTCCAGACTGGACGGGCTTCTTCTGGATCTCGGGATCTCTTCCCATCAGGTAGACGTGGCGAGCAGGGGGTTTTCCTTCATGCGGGCGGGGCCACTCGATATGCGAATGGACTCGTCTCAGGGAGAAACTGCGGCCGGTTTGCTTAAAAGGACGAGTGAGGATGAGCTGGCCGACACCATATACAAGTTTGGTGGAGAGCGGTTGTCCAGGAAGGTGGCCAGATCCATCAAGCGCATGGAGGCCGATGGAAACCTGGCAACCACCGCCGATCTGGCAGTGGCCGTAAGAAGAGTTGTCGGTCGTAGCAAAAAGGGTGGCATCGATCCCGCGACCCGCACATTCCAGGCGATAAGGATAGCGGTCAACGATGAGCTCGGTGAACTGGAGGCGTTGCTGGATCTCCTGCCGGAGCCCCTGGCGGTTGGAGGTACGGTTTCGATCATAACGTTTCACTCGTTGGAAGACAGAATGGTAAAACGTCGTTTCTCCCGAATGGCCAATCCCTGCGAGTGTCCTCCCGGGATGCCCGTGTGCAACTGCCCCGAGCCCGTGGTCGAGCATGTCACGCGCAGATCGGTACGCATCAGCTCGGCGCAGGTAAAAGAAAACCCTCGATCCCGCAGCGCAAAAGCTCGGGCTGTGCGGAGGGTACGATGAGCGGACGCAAACGCCAAAGCCGTTATGCGCATCCCGGAGCGAAGGGCACGGGTATACTATCCGGGCTCATGAGAAAACCGGTGCGCCCTGCACAGAACGGTGGCCGCTCACTCGGATCCCGTGACGGAGCTCGGAAGATCAGTTCGCCTGGCATGAGTTTTCTTTACGTCCTCATGCTGACCGTGGTGATCGCTATCGTGTGCGGAGCGTTTGTCTTTCACCTGAGCGTTCGTTTCGAAGGCGTCCGGCTGGGCTATGAGACCAGCAAGGCGCGTTCTCTTCAGACGAGGTTGTTGCTGGAGCAGCGGGAGCTGCGTCTGGAGTTGGCATCCCTGAAGGCCCCCGAGCGGGTGGAGACCGATGCTCGGGAGAAGCTCGGTATGGAAGTGCCGGATCATGGCCGGATCGTGCCTATCGATCGCAAGCGTAAAGTGGTTTCGGTTTCCGGAGGAGCTCTGTAGCCATGGTTTCCCTACCCTCGGGAAGGGACCAGTGGATCCGGGTGCGGATCATGCTCCTCGTGATTGTGATGATGGCCGGAGCCGCCGCTGTCGCCCACGGGGCCTGGCAGCTAGGGGTGACACGAGCGCAGGAGCTTACCGATCTGGCTGCGGAGCAGTACACCCGTAAAATCAAGATCTCCGCCCATCGGGGCATGATCACTGATCGGCATGGGGAAGAACTGGCGGTCGAGATCGAGGTCAAGTCCGTGTACGCGGATCCCCGGAAGGTCACAAACCCGCAGTTGGTCGCGGCGACGCTGTCGCCGTTGCTGGGCAAGGACGCTACGAAGATGGAGTCCAGGCTCGGATCCGACCGCCATTTCGTCTGGCTGAAGCGCCGGGTCTCCCCACAGGTTGCGCAAGCGGTCGAGAAGCTCGGTTTTTCCGGCGTCTCGCTCCTGGACGAGAGCAAGCGTTTCTACCCGAATCGAAGCCTCGGCTCCCACATCATCGGGTTCGCCGGTATCGACTCCAACGGGCTCGAGGGGGTGGAACTGAGGTTCGACGGGGTGCTGCAGGGCAACGCTGAAGCGGCGACCGGTTTGAGCGATGCTCGTGGGAGGATGGTTTTTTCGGATGGTATCTTCGGATCTGACGGAATCGTCGGCCGCAACGTGGAACTCACAATCGACAGGACGTTGCAGTACATCGTGGAACAGGAACTGTTGAACACTATACGCGTCTTCGAAGCCAAGGCCGGTCACATTGTCATGATGGATCCGTCCACCGGCGAGATCCTGGCACTGGCAAACTACCCCACTTACAACCCCAACAGGCTCAATAAGTCGACGGCCGAAAATCGTCGAAACCGCGCCGTGCTCGATGTTTTCGAACCGGGATCCACTTTCAAGGTCTTCACTCTTGCGGCAGCGCTCAACGCCGGAAAGCTGCGACCCAACCAGAAGACGTTTTGTGAGAGAGGGCGCATGGAAATATTCGACGTGGTGATCCACGACGATCATCGCGACGGCTGGCTGAATCCAACCGAGTGCCTCAAACGATCAAGTAATATCTGTTTTGCCAAGATTGCTGCGGGGCTCAGTAAAAAACGGCTGTACCATTACATTCGCAGGTTCGGGTTTGGCGAGAGGACGCACGTACAGCTTCCGTTCGAAATGCGCGGGACCCTCAATCACCATAAAAAATGGTACGACATCGACACGGCCACCACTTCATTCGGCCAGGGTATCGGCGTAACCGGGATACAGATGGCCACCGCTTTGAGTGCCATCGCCAACGGTGGGAAGCTCATGAAGCCGCTGATCGTCAGGCGAGTCATCGGTCAGAGTGGAGAGACCGAGCGCAGTTTTTCGCCTCAGGTGAGAAGGCGAGTGATCAGTCGCTACACGGCGCGAATGGTGGCCGACATGATGACTGCGGTTACGGAGGAGGGCGGTACCGGCACCCAGGCATCCCTCAATGGTTACCTGGTGGCGGGCAAGACGGGTACGGCTCAGAAATCCGAGGGTTCGAAGGGCTACGCCAAGGATAAGTGGGTTGCGTCCTTCTTCGGGTTTGTGCCGTCGGACCGACCGAGGCTGGCAATATCAATAGTGATCGACGAGCCGCTCATCAACCATTACGGGGGAACGGTGGCGGCGCCGGTCTTCAAGCGAATAGCCGATCAATCCCTGCGGTACCTGGGAGTTTCACCCCGTTTTTCAGGAAAATCCGGGACCTCCAGGAAGAAAAAGAACGTCAAGAAGGCGAAAGTGGAGCGGTCGAAGAGACAGGATTCCGAGAACGGCTCGCGTGATGAAGAGCTGGGTCCGGCCAGTGTTTTTGCGGACATGCTTGAGCTGGGTCCGGGGCAGGTCAGGACACCGCATTTGATTGGGATGAGCATGAGTGATGCCATGGAGGTCCTCTCTTCGGAGGGCTTGAGACCGATGTTCATGGGGACGGGGATCGCGGCCGAGCAGATCCCGCAGCCCGACGAGCCGGTCGATACAGGAGAGTTTGTGCAGGTTAATTTTATGCCGTTGCCGGATCACGGCACGTTGAGCGAGGAAGATGCCGACACTGGCGCAGATAGCCAGGGCGTTCCCTGATACTCGGGTGCAGGGAAACTCTGAAGTAATTGTGACAGGCGCGACCCACGATTCGCGCCAGGTGCGCCCGGGGTTTCTCTTCGCCGCCATGGCCGGGGACCTGACCGATGGTCGCCGGTTCATCGATGACGCAATAACGCGAGGGGCGGTCGCGTTGTTGGTAGGCGCCAAGGTGCCCCTCGACCTGCCTCAGATTGTGACGGCTGATCCAAGGGTGGCGCTCGGGCCGATCTCATCGGCGTGCTATTCGTATCCAACCAGGGAACTTGCCCTGGTTGGGATAACCGGAACAAACGGCAAAACTACCATCACCTATATGGTCGAGGCGATGCTGGATAGTGTCGGTCACCACCCCGGCGTGATGGGGACCGTGGCCCACCGCTTCAAGGAGCGCACCTGGAATGACGAACACACGACTCCCGAAGCACCGGTAATCCAATCCGTTGTCCGTGCGATGGTGGACGACGGAGCTTCCCATATGCTCATGGAGGTATCGTCCCATGGTCTCGCTCTCCACAGGCTCAAGGGGTGCGAATTCGATGTAGTGGCGTTCACGAACCTCACGCAGGACCATCTCGATTTTCACGGAGACATGAGGGAGTACGCCGCAGCAAAAATGTTGCTCTTCACTGATGTCATTGAGGATATTCCGGATGCCCGGGCGGTGATCAATATCGATGATCCATTCTCCAGGGTGATCCTGGAGCGACTGAAGAAGCCGGCCGTGACGGTGTCCTGCGATCCGTCGAGCGTGGCTGATATCAGACCCGTGAACGAGCCCGGATACGACATCAGGGGAATCAACGCGAGGATCCATACACCTTCCGGTGTCTTCGATTTATCATCGCCCTTGCTCGGGCCCCACAACATGAACAACATCCTCGTTTCCATGGGGATCTGCATACAGCTGCGAGTGGATATTGCGAAAGCCATAGACGGGCTGGAGCGTTTCGAGGCGGTGCCCGGAAGACTTCAGAGAGTACCTTGCAAGCGTGGTTTAACTGTGCTCGTCGACTACGCTCACACGCCGGACGCACTGGTCAGCGTGCTGAAGGCCCTCAAGCCCATCACCGAGGGTCGCCTGATCTGCGTTTTCGGCTGCGGCGGCGATCGCGATCATTCCAAGAGACCCTTGATGGGAGATGCAGTCGCGCGGGGTGCCGATGTCGCTATCGTGACGTCCGACAACCCGAGAACCGAGGATCCCGAGAAGATAGTGGAGATGATCCTGCCGGGGGTGGACGGTGGAGGACTGTCCATGATTGCGCAGAGCGAGCTGCGGCAGGCGAGCAGCGGTTATGTAGTGGAGGTGGATCGGGGCCGTGCGATATCCATGTCCCTGCAGTGTGCAACGGCCGGGGATACCGTGCTTATCGCGGGCAAGGGACACGAGGACTATCAAATTCTCGGCAAGAACAAGATACACTTCGATGACGCGGAGCATGCGGCGGCGGCCATCGCTTCCCTCGGGAAGGAGGGCGCCGATGCCTGACCTCTCGTGGGATCTCGCTCAGATTGCGCAAATAGTCGGTGGAACGCTCACGGGCGAGGGGTCAATTTTTCCGCGATGTGTTTGCATAGATTCGAGGGAGGCAACCGCAAAAAGCCTCTTCGTGGCCTTGAAGGGGGAGCGCCTGGACGGGCACGATTTTGCACGGCAGGCGGCGCTGGACGGTGCCGCAGGGTTGATTGTCGAGCGTGAGATCGAAGGAGTTGCGTGCACGCAGATTCTGGTGAACGACTCGCTCGAAGCCTTGCAGAGCCTGGGCCATGCGGCGAGGGTATCTTTTGGGGGCAAGGTGGCGGCGATCACCGGATCCAGTGGGAAGACAACCACCCGAAGGATCCTCGCCTCCATCCTTGGGCAACAGGGCAGGGCACATCAGCCAAAGAAGAACTTCAATAACCACATCGGGGTGCCGATAACCTTGATGGAGTTGAACGAATCTTTCGAGACGGCCGTGTTCGAGCTCGGTTGTTCGGATTTTGGTGAGATCGAGTTGTTGACGCGACTGGTTGACCCCGACGTCGCGCTGGTCACAAATGTCGGTCCTGCGCACCTGGAAAAACTCGGGGATCTCGACGGCGTGGCGCGAGCGAAGGGCGAGCTGTTCGTCGGGTTGCGGCGGGATGCAACGGCAGTTGTCAACCTGGATGATCCAATGGTTGCACAGATGAAGACTTCGGCACAGCGCCGGATCACTTACGGCGCGGCGCAAGGAGCGCAAGTCAAACTCGAGTCGTGTGCGCAAATGGGAGCGCGGGGACAATCGCTGGTGATGACGGTCGAGGGAAAGAGCGTATCGGCTCGTTTACCTCTTCTGGGGAGGCACAACGCGGTCAATGCGCTCGCCGCCACGGCGGCCGCTATTGGAATGGGTATCGAACTGACGCACATATCGCCGGGTATCGAGTCGGTGCGTCAGTTTACCGGACGCCTCGAATTGAAAACAGGTCCGCGCGGATCGCTGATCATCGACGATACATACAACTCGAACCCGGAGGCCATGAGGGCTGCTCTTGAGGTTCTCGTGGAGGTTGCGGGCGACGGTCGCAGGTTTGCGGCGATCTCGGACATGCTCGAGCTGGGAAGCGCATCACGAGAAGCCCACGAGGGCATCGGCGGGTCGGTGACGGAAGCCGGACTGACGATGCTGGTGACCATGGGTGAAGGCGGAACGACCGTCGGTCGCAGCGCGATTGCGGCCGGGATGCCTCCGGAACGTATAAAACATGCTGATAGCCACGAGGAAGCGGCACGGCTCTTGGGTGAAATTCTGGAAGCAGGCGACGCGTTGCTGGTAAAGGGATCAAGAGGAACGCAAATGGAGCTGGTTGTGGCCAACCTTATAAGGGGCAAATCCTAGATGCTGTACGAACTGCTTTTCCCGTTGCGTCTGGAGGTAGAGTGGCTCAGCTGGCTCAACGTGCTGCGCTATGTCCCGTTCAGAGTGATCATGAGCATGTTGACCGCCATGTTCATCTGTTTCGCAATTTCCCCTTGGTTCATCAGGCGCATGCAGCAGCGTCAGGTCGGTCAGTCGGTTCGAGGAGACGGACCGGAAACGCACTTTTCCAAACAAGGCACGCCTACCATGGGAGGATCGCTCATCCTGTTTGCGGTGGTGATGTCAACTGTGCTCTGGTCTGATCTTCGCAACCACTTCATCTGGCTGATACTGGCGTTGACCGTGGGCTATGGGCTTATCGGGTTCATCGACGACTACCTCAAGATTCGGTACGAGAACTCCAAGGGTATGCCGGGGAAATTCAAGCTCCTGTTCCAGGTTTCCCTGGCGGGCGTTATTTTCCTCTACCTGTTCATGGATTCCAGCCTTCCTGCGGAGTGGCTCGAAATGCGTCACCGGTTGGCAGTTCCCTTCGTTGCTTTCGGAAAGCACCCAATCGAGTTGCCGGCCTGGCTGTATGTGGTTTTCGCCACATTCGTGGTCGTTGCCATGTCCAACGCGGTGAACTTGACCGACGGGCTCGACGGGCTGGCCATAGGCCCGGTGATGGTGAACACGGTCACGTACCTGATCCTGGCCTACATCGCCGGTCTCTCCTTCTTTGGAATAAACATCGCGCAGTATCTGGACATTCCTTCGGTTCCGATGGCAAGCGAGTTGACCATCTTCTGCGCGGCGGTGTTCGGCGCCGGAGTCGGGTTCCTCTGGTACAACACGTATCCCGCCCAGGTGTTCATGGGTGACGTGGGCTCCCTGGCCCTGGGAGGCGCCATAGGGATGTTGTCCATATTGACTAAAAATGAGTTCCTGTCTGTCATCCTCGGTGGGGTATTCGTCCTGGAAGCTGTCTCGGTAGTTACCCAGGTAGCCTCTTTCAAGCTCACGGGCAGGCGCGTGTTCAGGATGGCGCCGATCCACCATCACTTCGAGTTGAAGGGTTGGGCCGAGCCCAAGATAATAGTGCGTTTCTGGATCATATCCTTGATGTTGGCGTTGGTTGCGTTGAGCTCTCTGAAGCTCAGGTAAGCCCAGGGAAGAACTAGATGAACGATGCAGCGACAACCAGTGAAGAGTCAGGCCACATGGATCGGCCGCTTTTTGTGGCCGTGATTCTGCTAGTCGCGTTCGGGATAGTGATGGTCTATTCGGCATCTGCCGTGATGGCCACGCATCAAATGGATAACTCGACCTATTTTCTCGGAAGACAGGTTGTTTACGCCATCATCGGCATCGTGATCATGATGGTGGTTTCAAGGATCGACTATCACGTCTTTCAAAACAGCGCCGTTGTCTGGGCGGTCCTGGGGATCTCATTTGCGGGGCTCCTTCTATGTCACACCCCATTGGGTGCAACCATCAACGGGGCGTCGCGCTGGATCAGATTAGGTCCCGTAACCGTGCAGCCCGCAGAAGCGGTGAAAGTGTCGCTGGTCATCTGGCTCTCCTATTCGCTCGCAAAAAAGAGCAGCCAGATCAAGTCCTTTTCCATAGGTTTTCTTCCGCATCTACTCGTCCCGGGCGTCCTGATGTTCGCGTGTATGCTCCAGCCGGATTTTGGAACGACTGTTGTCATCGCGTTGCTGACATTCTCGCTCCTGTTCATTGCCGGCGCAAAGATGGGTTACATCATGCTGGCCGGCATCGTGGCCGCCCCAATTGCATATCTCCTGGCAACCGGTTCGGAGTACCGCTTCAGGAGGCTGTTGACGTTCCTGGATCCCCTGGCGACACGGTATGGCGATGGGTATCAGCTTACTCAATCGCTCTTCGGTTTCGGGTCCGGCGGGCTGACGGGAGTGGGAGTAGGGGACGGGCTTCAAAAGTTTCTCTTTCTCCCCGAGGCCCATAACGATTTTATAAGCTCGATCATCGCGGAGGAACTCGGCGTCATAGGGATCTGGGCGACGATGCTGCTCTGTGCGGTCGTTGTCGGCAGAGGCGTACTGATCGGTTTTCGGTCAAAAGATGAGTTCGGATCATTCATCGCCTCGGGCCTGAGTATCCTCCTCGGTGTCCAGGTGCTGGCCAATATGGGCGTGGCCATGGGGTTGCTTCCCACCAAGGGTCTCAATCTTCCGTTCGTCAGCTTCGGCGGCTCCGCCCTCGTGTTTTCACTGGGGGCTATCGGTGTGCTTCTGAGCATCTCGAGAGGAGGGGTCGTCCCGCAACCGAAGGAGATGGGAGAGAGAAGTTGGTCGAGCAAGGGGAACGTGAGAAAGGCTGACAAGGCCGGAAGCGAAGGGGTCGTCTGATGAATGATCATGGCCTGAAGATCATTCTGGCGGGTGGCGGTACGGGCGGCCACGTTATTCCGGCCATAGCCATCGCGGACGAGGCGGCGAATCGCGGCAACGAGGTGGGCTTTGTCGGGACCAGCGACAGAATTGAGGCCAGGCTCGTTCCGGGCGCGGGATACCGAATCGACTTCATCAAGGTGAAGCCGCTTGCTGGAGGTGGAGTAGGCAGGAAGGTCAAGGGGCTCGCTCATGCGCCTGTATCGGTGATCAGTTCCATGAAACTGCTCAAGAGCCTTTGCCCCAACGTAGTGATCGGCGTGGGGGGGTTCGTTGCCGGGCCGGTGGTACTCGGCGCCAAGTTGATGGGGATACCAACCGCCCTTCTGGAACAGAACGCCACCGTGGGGCTCTCCAACAAGATTCTCGCAAGGATGGTGAGGCGCGCCTTTGTTTCATACGAGAGCACCATGCGTGCGTTCCCCGCGAAAAGAGTGGAGTTGACCGGTAATCCCGTGAAGAGATCGATCCTTGAGGCGGCGCGCAAGCCCAGGGTGCGCGGCCAGGGAAAGGTCAGGGTGCTGGTGATGGGAGGTAGTCAGGGTGCGCGCGCAATTGATCAAATGATCCCGGAGGCGATGTCCATTGCCCAGCTTGGTGGGGAAGTACAAGTGCTGCACCAGTGCTCAAAGGGACGCGCCGATCAGGTTAAAAACGAGTATGAGCGGGCGGAGGTATCAGTCGAGGTTGTTGACTTCATCGACGATACAGCCTCGGCGTTTTTGGACACGGATCTGGTCGTCGCGCGAGCAGGCGCCACAACCGTGAGTGAACTGACCGTGATGGGGTTGCCGGCGGTGTTTCTTCCATATCCGCATCACGCGGATCTCCAGCAGGAAAAGAATGCGGCGCCCATGAGCGCTGCGGGGGCAGCTGTCATCTTCAAGGAAAAAGAGACGACGCCGCAGGAACTGGCGGATGCAATAAGTCGATTCGTCAGGGACAACGACTACCGACAGCGGGCGGCGAAGGCCTCCCTGGGGTTGGGGCGACCAGACGCGGCCAGGCGGGTGGTCGATGGGCTGATGAAGATCGCGAAGAGGGACGCATGAGGCTGTTTCGCAAGAGCGAGCGCCCATCGGCGCCCAATCGCAGGCGGCCGGGATCCACTCCCGGGAACGTAAAGCGGCCGAGTCGGGGTGACGACGGATCCCGAAACAAGAAAAAAGATGCCCCCGGGGCGAAGAAGGAAGGGACAGGCAGGGGGCTGCAGATAGCCGGAACGGTGCTCCGGTTTACAGTGGCCGTTGCGGTGACCGGGTTGACCGTATGGGGCGGGATATCCGCGTACCGTCACGCCACCACCTCCGACTACTTCGAGGTGCGCGATGTGAGCATAGACGGGGCACAGAGGCTGTCCGATGAGGATGTCGAGGAAGCAGGCGGCATAGAGGAAGGGATGAACATCTTCTCCCTGGATGTTTCGAACATCGCCAGGAAGCTCAAGAGTCACCCGTGGATCTGCTCGGCATCGGTGGCCAAAAAGCTACCCCGAACGTTAACTATGGAGATCGAAGAGTGCAAGCCCGAGATGATTGTCCTGTTTGACGTGCCGTATCTGGTTGACGATTCGGGGGGGATTTTCAAGCGATGGACGCTCGGTGATCCGGTGTCCATGACTGTGTTGTCGGGACTCGACCGGGAGCGGCTGTTCACTGACGAGGAGGGAACGCGGGAGGTGGTCAAGAGCGCCATCTCGCTGGCCAGGAGATACAGATCATCCGGGCTGGAGAGGACCGCGCCACTGTCCGAGATTCACTGGGAGGTGGACGGCGGATTTTCCCTGACAGTTGGGCGGGATCCCTTCTACATTCGCTTCGGCAAGGGTCCCTATCGCGCCAAGCTCAAGAGGCTGTCTACCCTCCTTTCGAGGATGAGACGCGACGGCGAGCGGCCGGCGATAGTGTTCTTCGACAACGAAGTAAGACCCGATCGTGTAACGGTCAAGGTCAAGCCCAAATCGACCCCGACGAAGCAAGCCGACGTGCAGATCTCAAGCGCTAATTGACGCGAGGCAAATCAGCTCAATTGTTGGACGTTGCAAGAAAGGTCATCCGCCTACTCCCGTCCGGAAAACATTGCGATCATCTCGGGAATGTCCCCCGGTTTGAAAAAGACCCTGTCGACGCCCGGCAAGGTCGATATATGGAACCCGGCCGATGCGGTGAACAACACGGCCAGGCCGATCGACGGAAATCTACCGCGCCACTCCGAGATCAGCTCGGTGCCCAACGGCGAATCATCTCCCAGATTGTAGTCGCAGATCAGATGTGTGACACGCGCCTCGCCAAGAACCTGTTCCGCTTCACTCTGTGACGTGGCGGTGCGAACGCTGTCGAATGACTTTTCCAGCAATCGCGCTATGTGCTTACAAATACGAGGCTCGTCGTCGACAACCAGGAGCGTATCGCGCTCCGACAATGGGTTGTGGTCATTTGTAGGCAAGAGACCCCCCGTTTGATGTGAAGTGGACTACGAAATAATAGACTGCGATGAAGGCAGAATCAACAGGTGATGGCCGGTCCAAATTTCAGTCGATCAGGGGCAATTCCATGCACGCTTGAATATTCCAATCAAAAAGAGCCGCTTTTCTCACCAAAGGCCGGTATTTTTATCCCAAGCCGGTCATTTTCGATGTTGAGCCGCCTGTTTCCAACGAAAAGCCGCCCGTTTCTCAGCAGGAGCTGGCCATTTCTTAGAAAAAGCCGGCCGTTTTCCACCCGGAGCCGGTCATTTTCCTGGCGAAGCCGCCCGTTTTTGACGAAAAGCCGGTTGTTTTTGGTCGGAAGCCGCTTGGTTATGTTGGAAGGCCGCTTTTTATGGCTGAGGGGTGCTGCCCGACTGGGCTTTGGCGCTCATTTTCCCAAGACCGCTGTGATAATCGCTGACGTACGACCGATGACGGTCGGTTCCCTCGAAAACGAATGTCCCGTGGTCTTTTACTTCGTCGGCTGCCAGCTTGAAGTAGGTATAGGCGCGATCGAGCATGACTTTCGCCTCGCTTACCTTCTTGGGGTCGATCGTGAAGCGCGCGTAGAGGTCGCTCAGTCTTTCGTGAAGTTCCTTCGCTTCGTCTATTTTCGACTTGTCGAACATCTTCATCTGGGACAGCGGATCTAGATTGTCCTTGCCGAGAATGTTGAGCGTCAGGAGATCGAGGAGCATATCCTTGTCTCCCCGGCCCTCTTTGATCTTGTCCACGGTCTTCGTCAGTTCCTCGTCCTTGCGAAATGCAAAGGCATAATGCTTGATAAGGTAATTCTGCACTGCATGCCCGGCGGGAGAGTACTCCTTCCACAACTTGCTCGCCTTCGGATCGGAATCGACGATGAGCTGGTAATTTGCGGCTGCGAACGCGAAGGCACCCGCGCGGTCCTTGAGGCTATCGACGTGTTCAGGATCGATCCCGGCGTCAAGAAGCGCCTCGCGATCTTCAGCGGCCACGATCGCCAGCTGGATCCCCTCTGCCGTGGAAATCTCCAGCGGCATGTTGCAGTACACCAGAGCGTCCTTGGGTAAGGCCATTAGGAAATCGTAGAGGTTCTTGTAGGACTTTTCTGCGCCTTGATCCATTGTGGTTTCCTCCTTGTTGATGGATGGTTTCTGGAATTTCTTGATTGTCAGCTTCGGCGAAAAATCAAACACGCTATCGGGATAGTAGTCAAGTTAGGTGACCTTTAAGTTGTCAGGGTGGAATTACGCCCGCATAGCCCGCCGGGCGTCGCCGATCTTGACCACCAGTTGAACTGCGTCGGCGTGTGAGAAACCAGCTCAGAATGTCACCAACGAATTGTTCCCCACACATGTGAAGAATCGGGTATGATTTCAATTCAGCGAAAAACTAAAGAAAAAAGGAGCGCACCATGAGATCCCCTCGACGCAATGACAAGGATGGATTTTTGGCAGGCCTTTTTCCCCGTCTTCTTTCCAGCAGGTGGCGCGTTCCGGTTCTTCTGTTGATGCTGCTGGGCGTTGGTATCGGTTGTAAGACATGTGCCGAACAGCACGAAGACTGTAGCGCAACTGCATGCTACGTGTCTCTCACCTGCCTGGCATACGACGATTCGGATGGAGTTCCGACCGAGACGTGCGAGATCCCCTGCGTCGATGACATGGACTGCCCGTCGAGTCAAACCTGCAACGATCTGACTCCGGGACCCGGGATGGTGTGTATCGAGTGCATGTGGGAAGGCGGCGCCACGGGCGATCCCGATCTTTGCTGCGACGGTCTCACGGCGATGACCGGCTGCGTTCCCGGTGAAGATTGCGGCCTGTACTTCTGCGCAAACTGCGGCGACGGGATCTGCGGCGAGCACGAGACACCCTGGGAGTGTCCGGCGGATTGCAGGGACTGCTCCACCATGGGGATCTCCGACGCTGAATGCGCGGGGTATCTCGTTCAGTCGTGGGCGAACGCTCATAGACAGAAAACGGCGGACGAGCTCGCGGCCATGTCCTTCGCCGACCGCGCGGAGGAGATCGCGCGGCATTCTTGGTACGGGCAGGTGCCGGGCAGCTCTACATTTTCTTTTCACGACGACGGTGCGCTTCGTCTCGCTATCGGCGCTCCGTTGACTTCGGATATGCTGGGCCTGGCATCCGCGCCTGCCGACGCGCAGGAAATGGCGGACGATTTTGTGGATGACTTCGGCGAGCTGGTTCTCGGTCTGGATGCAGATTATGGCGACCTTGTATCGTCAGTCAGACCGGACGCGAATACCGACAGCGAGGTTGTGATCTACCGGCAGACCTTCAACGGAGTGAGAGTGATAAACGGTGACCTTTACGTCACGGTCAACGGCAGCATGGAGATAGTGGAGATTGGAAATTCTCTGCTTCCATCCATCTCCCACGGCACCACCCCGGATATTACCATTGACGAGGCAACCCGGGCCATAGCATCGTTTGAGGGCGTGCAAAACGTAGGCGCTACGAAAAACGAAATCTTTATAGTAAGAGGATTGGACGACAGAACCGCCAGCATGTTGGTGTATGAAATCGCCGCTATCGACACGGACACCGGTCTGCAAATCGGCGCGTTTCGCGTTGACGCCATAACCGGATATGTCCTTGAGAAGCACATGCTGGATTGGAGCTGGCCGCATTACTACGACGTTCTTCCCGACACCAGCCCAGATGATCATCACGTGATAATTCACCATGTAGATGTTGGATATGATGAGGCTTATGTCTGTAACGGCGGGATTTGCCTTCTCAGCGGGCTTGACCCTTCAGCCGATCAGCACTACTCCACCATTAAAGTCTGGGACGGCGGCGATGACGATGGCAACGACTGGGCTCCCGACAGCAACGACTGGGATCAACCTTCATCGGCCAACTCGTATTTGGAACTGTTCGAACGTGAGCAACTTCAGCCCGTGGCCTATCTCGCCGAAGAGCTGATCTGGGAATATCTCGAGGATGCAGGACTTTCCGACACTGACGTCATGGGTACTAACTCATACCCCTTGAGATTTTACTCCAAGGCGAAGATGGGAGGCCAGACAATAGCGTTCTACCGCAACGACACAGGGGACCTCTATTTCGTAGAAGGAGCTTTCTACACCACAACCCTGGCTCACGAGTTCGGTCATAGAACCGGCGATTCATCCATCGGATACCAGACGAAACCAGCCACCGCAGTCGACACTCTTCCTGATTGGGGCCTCGAGGAAGGCCGAGCCGACGCGTTCGGTATGATATGGAACGCTCTATATCGTTACGAATCACTACACGGGGATTCGGATTGTCCGGAGGAGATCGGCTACTACTGCGACGGTGCCCCCATGCCGGACGATGACTGGATGTACGAGGTCGATCACCCTTTCTTCAACACCTGGGACAATTCGATGCTTAGCTACACGCACCAGAACATCCAGGTTCATGCCGTCGGACAAGCGACCAGGTGTAGTGCCATTGAGGAACTGCATTTTAACCCATCAGAAGCCGACTACGCCGAAAACATGTGGCGCTCTTTCGCGGAACCCAACAACAAGAACCACGGCCACGGCCGAGGCGCCGAGACCTTCGATCAGCTCGTCCAGGGCGGAGAGATCTCGCCCAGCTCTGGATACCAATTCCAGTGGGATGTTTGGGAGCAGTCTGAAACTGGAAACCATTTAGATGATGATTATAGGTTTGCATACTGCCAATCACTCAATCCCTCTTCAGGCACCACCTGCAAATGCGGATCGGGATACGGCGTCTCCCACACCGACAACGGCATCCACAACCGATTCTTCTGGGATCTGTCCGGTTTTGAGAGCGCCCTATATTCGTTTTACTACTCCTATGAGGAAACCTACCCTGAAAAAGAATCGGCCGAGAAACAGCGCGACCTGCTTCAGTCCATCTACAGCGGCTCTCAACTCGAGACCTACAATGATTGGGCCGCCAAAGTCGATTATGTGGCCGAGTACGGTTCGGGGTTTTCACCCACGCAAAGGGATAGAATACAAGAATCCCTCCGCGATACTCGCGTGTTCCTTGATGCGGGAGATGCTTTCTACGCCGGTCCGTCCAGCGCTCCAAGCGACATGGAGGCGGTGACCTGGTTCGCCGACGTGAACCACCAACGGCTGTACCTGTTTACAAGGGCGAACGAAAGCTCCGGAACGTGGGGGACACACGATTTTCCCAGACCGCTGAGTTATTCGGTTTTGGAGATGAGCGGCACGGGCAGCGGCTGGAACAAGATCGCCGAGTGCGAGCTTCCGGAATTTACGTTGCCGGACGATACCGCGCCCACCACTGCCATCTCCGGATTCGCGCCCACCGCCGTCAACCTGGGCGATCGAATATGGGTCGCGTGGAGCCAGTACGATCAGCCTACCTCACAATACGGTCACATGGCCTACGCGACGCTGAATCCACACACGGCGACGGGCGACGGTGATCAACTTTACAATCCGTGCGGCACTTGGAGCGAGGTCGTCTACGACGATGAAACCGAGATTCACGGGGCGTTGCGCTCCACGTTGGTAGACCGGGGATACATTGCGCACCCGCTCGATTTCCACGAGATAGACCACCCGGAGCCGGGCTATGACTATTGGTTCATCGGAGAATGGATGAGCGTCATCAACCCGGCGGAGGCGATGACAATAACAATGCTGGAGTCCCTAGGCTTCACCCTCGACGACATACAGCAGCAGCCCGTGCTGCAAGGGGCGGCGGCGGCGCAGTCTCCGCTTCCTCCTCCTGGAGACTACGGCAACTTCTTCAACGGCCTCGGTGTGCTGACCGATACCGACGGGCTCGGTGTCTCCCGCATGCCTACATGGCGGTCCGAGCACGCGCCTTCGAGCGCGGAAGGCTCCTTCTCGTTGCAAAAAAGAGCGCTGAATAGAGGTCTGGCCAATGCTGCCGTATCCAACCCGCAGGCGCTCACCGACCTGGCGACCGTGCTGCCCAACACAATAGCCTTCCTCTCCACGCTGGCCGATTCGCCCGCCCCCGTCGCGATGGAGTTCTCGAACTGGCAGCCGCCGCCGCTGCCAGCGCCGGATCCCGGTCCAGGGGACGACGGGTCGGTATTCTCCATCCCGTTACTCAACGTGAGCACCGTGGCGGTGTCGTTTTTGGGAGCTACCGAATATGGTGGAGGCGTCCGGGCAGCAATCGTTCGAGAGTACGGCGCGACCGACGATCCCTTCACTTCTATTGATCACCAGATCGGCAAAGCGAAGTACACTCCCGGCCTCGCTACGGTTGGAGAAACCATCACGGATTTAAGCCCCATGGTGCAGATAGTACGGGATAACGTGGTCGCATGTACGGACTTCAGATACGGCCAGGAGGTCGGACGGATGTCGTGCGTGGTCTTCAAGAAAGCCAACTTCAACCTCGCTCCGATGGGCGACTGGAAGCGCAAGCTCAAACCCGCTGCGGAACCGGAGGGTGTGGGAGTGGATGTCTCATTGAGCGCCTCGCCTCGCATGGTTACCATCCCGGCCGGAAGTCCAATCGCGCCTGTCACCAGGGTCTACGTTCTCTACCGTCCGGCCGGTAACAATCATGATGTATTTTATGTGGCATTTGAAGATATTGACGCCGAGGCGATCACCTACGACGCGATGGCGGCGGGGCTTGCGTTCCCGGCGTCTTTCGACGGGCCGCAGAGGCTCTTTTCACACGTAAGAATAAACACCGAAATAGACCTTCAGCCGACAAAGACGGCGAGCATGATAGTCTGGCCTCTTTTCCCGGCGGATTTCTTTGTCAGCCAATACGGATCTCTGGGACACGTTGGGGGTTCGGGAAATTTCATTCCAGTTTTCGCGCGGGGATTGTCGATGTAAAATGAAGAAGAAATGAAAACACAATCCACATTGCTTCTTTTACTTCTCGCGGCGGCGATCTCCTGCTCCGGTGCCAAGGGGAAACCCGACGGGGGGAATACGGACGCGGGCGACGACGACGGAGGCGACACCGACACGGGGGAAGATCCCCTCTCCCGGATAGCCGTGGCCTGCGCCGCAGGAAGCGAGCATACTTGCGCCCTCACCGCCGCGGGTGGGGTGAAGTGCTGGGGTGGAAATAATTATGGTCAAGTAGGAGCTTATCCATCGGCAGTTAGCTACATGCCTCCGGACCAGGCCGAGCCACTCCAGGAAGGCGTCGTCGACATCTGCGCCGAATCTGACAACACCTGCGCGCTGATGGAGGATGGCGTCGTCAAGTGTTGGGGTGACAACCTTTACGGGCAACTCGGCAACGGGAGTATGGGCGGAGGCTTCGCGTACATTCCGAGCGATGTGATAGGGCTCGGCGGCAAGGCGGTCCAAGTCGGTTGCGGTCTGTGGTACTCCTGCGCTCTGCTGGAGAACGGCAAGGTAATGTGCTGGGGCAACGGCAGTTTGGGCCAGCTCGGCAACGGCGTCGACCTGGACCTCTGCGTGGAGTGGTACAGTTGCATTCAGCCTGAACCGGCGGAAGTGGTTGATCTGGAAATGACAGTCGATTCCATCGCAGTTGGGCCCGGCGTGACTTGTTCTTCCGATTTTGATGGGAATATTCAATGCTGGGGAACGGACTCTCCCATGGGAGGCGAGGGAACCGAGTGCATTTCAAGCAGCGTTCCGCTTGAGGTCGCTTCCTTTCCCTCTCAAATTCGCCACATCGGATTGGACTCACATGGGTGTGTTTTAGTTGAAGATGGTCGCCTTTATTGCTGGGGTGCAAATTCCGATGGAGAGGTAGGAAATGGAGAGGTGGAGTACGTTCAGTGGGATCCGGTTGAAATTGGACCTTTTTCTCCCTCACCCATTTCTGTCGAATGCGAGGGTGCTCAAACCTGCATCAACCTGGAAGACGGAAGCATGAAGTGTTGGGGAAACAATAAGTTCGGTCAACTTGGCAACGGCGAGTGGGGATCTAATCTCATCAGCCCCACGCCTGTTGATGTCGTAGGTCTCGAAAGCGATTTCGTCGTATCTCTTTGCGGCGGCACAATGCACACCTGCGCGATAATGGACGACGGTTCCATGAAGTGCTGGGGCCGCGGAAGCTCCGGCCGGCTCGGAAACGACATCGATGTCACGACCTGCCAGGAATGGGACGACTGCATCTTCCCCGAACCCGTGGATGTTCTAGGATTTGGACCCGAGTAGATCCCCCGCAGCCGTCTGCTGCTCACTCCAATAAAGTCGTGACGTGTCCGCCTCCGCCCTTCGGGCTACGGCGAGATCTTCGACTTTCGACTTCGCGAAGAATTAAAACGCCAAAAATTTGATCATCGTAAAGGCGACATGAGAGTGTGAATGATAGGCAGTTCAAGACGCGTGTTTTTGGGGTTATTTCGCCGGGTGAGCAGAAGGCAGGTTCCAGCATGACAAGGCAAGGTGAGATAGTCGTCGGACTCGATATTGGAACCACCAAGGTTGCCGCCGTCGTCGGCGAAGCCACCGAGGACGGCATCGACGTTATCGGGATCGGCTCTCACCCATCAGCCGGTCTGCACAAGGGTGTCGTTGTAAACATCGACGCCACCTGCGCCTCGATCACAAAGGCGATCGAGGAGGCCGAGCAAATGGCCGGCTGCGATATCAACACGGTCTTTGCCGGTATCGCCGGGGGACACATCACGTCGTTCAACAACAACGGGATAGTGGCCGTGAAGGACCGCGAGATCTCCGATGACGACGTGAATCGCGTGATAGAGCAGGCCAAGGCCGTGGCGATTCCCATGGATCGGGAAGTCATACACGCGATCCCGCAGGGCTACGTGGTGGATGACCAGGGGGGGATAAGGAACCCAATCGGGATGTGCGGGGTTCGTCTCGAAGCGAACGTGCATATCATCACCGGCGCGGTTACCTCGGCTCAGAATATCGTCAAGTGCGCGCAGCGATGCGGGTTGAACGTGGCGGACATTGCGCTCGAACAAATAGCATCCGCCGCCGCCGTTCTTCACGAGGACGAGAAGGAACTCGGCGTCGCTATGGTGGATGTCGGCGGAGGAACGACCGACCTGATCATCTATGTGGACGGTGCGGTGGCACACACGTCGGTTATTTCGGTTGGTGGGCAACACCTGACCAATGATATCGCGCTGGGATTGCGCACGCCGAAGGCGGAGGCAGAACGCATCAAGCAGAACCACGGATGTGCGCTTCTCAAGCTTGTCGATCCCGACGAGTCAATAGAGGTTCCCGGCGTGGGCGGCAGGCCGCCGACGGAGCAGCCGAGGCAGGTCTTGTCTCACATTATAGAGCCCCGGGTGGAGGAGATGTTCATTCTGGTGCATCGCGCGATCATGGAGACGGGGTACGCGGATCTGTTGGCCTCCGGCCTGGTGATAACAGGGGGAGCGACCCTGCTCGAGGGCATGGCGGAGGCGGCCGAGGAGGTTACCGGGATGCCGGTGCGCAGGGGCGTGCCCTTCGGGTTCGGCGGGATGGAGGACATCATCGCAAACCCGATCTATGCGACCGGGGCCGGGCTCGTGAAATACGGAAGAACAATACCGGACGGGCGGTCGAGTATCATCCGCGTTCGTGAGGACAGGGTGTATTCGAAGGTCTTTGGCCGGATGACGGAATGGTTCAAGGAGATATTCTAGCGAGACCTTGTGAGGCTAGCCCAAGAGAAATTCGAAGGCTGCAAGGTTGAGCGGGAGCAATGCGGCGGAAAAGCGGAAACCGGGAGGGTCCCATGCAATTTGAGCTCGAGGGAAACGATCAGCAAGCAAAGATCAGAGTAGTCGGAATCGGCGGAGGCGGCGGAAACGCCGTTGCGAACATGATTGCCGAGAACATGGAGGGTGTCGACTTCATAGTGGTCAACACCGACCATCAGGCACTCGAGGCGAATCCGGCGCCCACCAAAATCCAGATCGGGGGAAACCTCACCAAGGGTCTGGGAGCGGGAGGACTTCCGGAGATTGGACGCAAGGCGGCGTTGGAAGATGTGGCGCGGATCGAGGAGGCGCTGCGTGGCTCCGACATGGTCTTTGTCGCAGCCGGAATGGGTGGTGGAACGGGAACCGGTGCGGCTCCCATTGTTGCCCAGGTCGCGCGGGATGTTGACGCGCTCACGGTAGGCGTGATCACCCGGCCGTTCAGATTCGAGGGCCGAAAACGTCTTCGGTTTGCCGAGGAGGGCATAGACGTGCTCGGCAATGAGGTGGACACGCAGATAGTCATCCCCAATGAACGCCTGCTCGAGCTGGAAGAGGATATGGCGATCAACGAAGCGTTTGTTTTCGCCGACAAGGTACTTTGCAACGCGGTGCGAGGAATCTCGGATCTGATTACGGTCAGAGGTAATATCAACGTGGACTTCGCAGATGTGAGGACCATCATGACCAATCGCGGACGCGCGCTGATGGGTACAGGATACGGCCAGGGAGACAGCAGAGCGCTCCAGGCGGCCGAGATGGCAATAAACAGTCCGCTCCTCGAGGATATCAAGGTAGATGGCGCGACTGGAATCCTGATCAACATCACCGGTGGTCTGGACATGACCATGAAGGAAGTGGCTGACGCGGTTGCAATGATCGAGGATTCAGCGGATGAGGATGCCCACGTGATATTCGGCTACGTTTCTCTGGAGGAACCCTGCGATGAGGTCAAGTGTACGGTGATAGCCACGGGATTCTCCGCTGAGAATAGCGAACACACGTCCAACCAGGCGCGCGCGGCTCATTCACCGTCCAGGGAGTACTACGGAGGCCGTACGACTGAACGTTACAGCCGTCCAACCCAGGCCAGGCAGAGCATCAACGCGCCTCGAGTGACCGAGGCCCCCGAGCAGGTTCAGATCCCGGCGGGTGGCAGAACCTCGACCGTGCGGGCATCGATGGCTGCAGACGATCATCTGGACATCCCCACCTTCATTCGCAAACAGTCCGAATAAATCGAACGGACCTTTCAGATCGATTTCAGTAACAGTACGGGAGTAGTGAAGTTGCTCTATCCGTCGTTGACGGTGACGCTGCGGGTGAGAGACTCGACCTGGAAGAGGTCATTCTCCAAAACCGTGATGGTGGCATCGTAATTGCCCCCGGCGTGAATAGATGTGTTGGCGTGCAGATTGTAGAAAGAGATGTCGATGGTGGAGCGGTTCGCGCCCATGGCCAGCATGTACTCGCCGCTCTCGTTGGGCGTCTCGACGACCCGGATTCCTTCCGTCAAATTGTAGTTTACGTCCGTGTCGTTCGCGATGTTGACGGTGATTGAGCTGTCGAGGATAGCGAGCAGAGTGGCGTCATCTCCTTCCGGCAGAGGCTCCGTGAAATTGAGGGCAAGAGTACCTGTGTTGTTGGCCGAGAAAAGTGTCACCGTGACTGCGTTTCCCATGTTCTGATGCAACGAGTAAAGATTACCGGGCTTGTCGAAGTCGGTTATCGCCGAACAACCCGAAATCGCGAAGACAGTCATGACAACCAGTGCAATCAATCTTGTTTTTGTCATCGTATTACCTCACTTCCCTAGAAAGTAATCGCGGTGCTTACACCAACGGTGTCACCGGTTGCTATTGGTACGATGTCAAATTTCGACTTCGCCGTGTCGGTCTCAGTCTCATCGTCCTTGTTGGTAAGCAGGATCACGACCCCGGCTATTGCCGCCGCCGCCGCCACAGCAAAGGATACGTCAGCGATTACCGCGCTGCGCTCGCCGCTCTCCTTGATGGAGTCGTCCGGGTTGTCCTTGTAATCCTTCTCGTCGCCCAGAGCCATGGTCCCGAACACCGTTCCCGAGACGAGACCCACTCCGGCGACAGCCGCCGCAATCCAGAATGCCGTGGGCGGTCCATCGGACTCGTTTTCGATCGTGACTCCTTCGTCGCCTTCTTCGGCCTCGTCGCCAAACGGGTCGATGAGCGAAGGCTCCCCCTCGGCCGCTGCGCCCTCTGAAGAGAAATCAACTTCGACGTTACTCTTCTCACCGGCTGCAAGCGTGATCTGCTTGACGACGGGTTCGTACCCATCCATGTTCAGCGCCAGTTCGTGATCACCCGGGGCCAGATCGAGAGTTGTCGGCGTGATCTTGTCAGTGACCGAGCCGTCGACCATGATGCCGGCGCCGTCCGGCTGGCTTGTGACCTCCACAGATGCCATCATGCCCTTGATTTCGGCCAGGCGGGCCTCGATTTCAGGCTTTTTGGGCGCGGCAGGATCCGCGAGATACTTTTCAAATGTAGCGATGGATCCCTGGATATTGCCGGTCTGCAGTTGGCATTCGGCAATGCTCTTGAGAACACTCGGGTGCGGCTTGAGATCATAAGCCCCCTGGAATTCCACCAATGCATCAGCATATTGTTTGGAATCATAAAGACTTTTGGCCTTGGAATAGTGTTCGCGAGCCTTGAGTACGCTGGGATCTTCGGGCTTTGCCACCTCGGCGGCGTCTGCTTTCTTGCCCTTCTTCTTTTTCTTCTTCTTTGCCATTCCGGTTTCGGGGACCATGGCAAACGCCAGGATCAACACCATCAATAGCAACATCTTGGGGAAACGCGCATAGGTCATTCCCATTGTCTTACCTCCACTGCATCACTGTAGAATTTTGGAATCATGAAAATCTTATGAGGAACGGAAAGATACGTCAATGGATGAAATGTCGATTTTACAAATATGGGAATTTGAATGACTTTGACTTTGCCGGGTAATGGAAGGCACAATTTGGTAAAATGAGCGCGCAGAAACAAATCACGGTGCTGACAATCGGTGGTCTCGATCCTTCCGGTGGCGCCGGGATCCTTGCAGACGCCCGTGCGATCAAATCTCTGGGGTTGCACTGCGCCGCGGTATGCGCTGTTCGAACAGTGCAGGACGGTGTCGTGTTTTCAAGTGCGGTGGCGCAAGACGTACCGTTGATCATCGCCGAAATCGAATCCATTTTCGAGCACCAAAAAGTGAGAGCGGTCAAGATCGGCGCCCTCGGCAACTCGAAGATAGTGAACGCTGTTGGGCGGTTGATGTTCAATTACGGCCAGCCGTTAGTGGTCGACCCTGTCATCCGGAGCACATCGGGCGGAGAGTTGCTGGATGATGACGGCGTGATAGCGATGCGAGATCGTCTGATCCCCATGGCCGCCCTGGTGACTCCCAACCTGGCGGAGGCTTCTGTGATTTGTGGGATTCCGGTGGGTAACGTAGAGGAAATGACCGAGGCGGCTCGTATTGTCCTTGGTCTCGGCGCGCGAGCAGTTCTGATTAAGGGCGGTCATCTTGACGGATCTCGGGTTGCGGATGTGTTTGCGAGCCGTGAGTCCGGCACAATTGTTTTGGAAGACGATAGGCTGGATGTGGGAGAGGTGAGGGGGACCGGGTGCGCGCTAGCGTCGCTAATCGCCGCCAGGCTTGCCTGTGGAGTGAAGATGCCCGATGCGGTGGAAGGGGCCAGGGAGATTCTTCGTGGTGCAATGGCGCGATCGGTAAAAACCGGCGTCGGGCCGAGCGTGCTTTCATTCATTGACAGGTGACCATGTACCGTGAATTTATTGATAAAGCGTCTCGTCAATATGAATGTGGCAAGAGAAAATGAAAAAAATCCACATTCCGGGAGATTTGGAGGAAACATGAGAGCCAGGAATGTAGTCGTAGTTCTTGGGATTGTTCTTTTTTCGTCCGCTGCGGCTTTTGCGGCCAAGAGTGTGATGTACGAGAATCAGGGGCTGGGTTTGAAGTTCTCGTGGAGCAAAGGATCAGAAATCACCTCAACGGAGGACACGGCCGATATCATCCTCGACGGGGTGAGCGGCGCAATAAAGGTCAAGGTAGTTGTGCGCAAGGGCGAACAGGTCCCTGAGGCCCAGCATCGTTTTCGGTTGATGAGCTATTTCCCCGGTGAGTGGAACAAAACCGAGGAGGAATGCCGTGGCGCGGGATGGACGGCCTGCGAATCCTGGACCTGGGACGCGGAGTCGGGCAAAGACAAGGGGCTTGCCCAGGTCGGGTACGGTCCCGGCGGGACATACATTTTTGTGCTTTCCGCTAAGAAAACCAAGTTCAAAGCTCACCGGCCCGCCATGCGGAAGATTCAAGAGAGCATTCAGCTGTTTTAGCCCCCCATCGACACCCAAGAGTGTTTCCCCATGACCCAGTTGGGAGTATGCTTCTTTTTTCTTTTAAGGAGTACGCATCGCAATGACCATTCATATCCAGAACGTGCTGACGAAAAAAAAGGAAGAGTTCTCGCCGGTCGTCGCCGATGAGTTACGGATCTACATTTGCGGCGTCACCGTCTACGGGCGTTGCCATGTGGGTCACCTGCGATGTTATCTGTCGTTCGACGCGGTGCTGCGCTACTTCCGATACCGGGGTTTCGACGTCAAGTATGTGCGCAATTTCACGGACATCGACGATAAAATAATCGCTCGCGCGGCGGAGATCGAGGCCGGGCCGCAGGGAGACTGGCGATCGGGAAAAGAGTACGCCGGGTTCGACGAGGAGCAATGGGCCTTGCGGCTGGCCGAGGATGAGGTGATTCGCGAGCGCGCAAAAGGGCAGGACCGTCACATGGCTCAGGTGGTTTCAGATTACTTCATCGATGTTTTCAGAAACGAGGATTTTGGCTCGTTCGATTTGCTCGCGCCGGTAGCGGAGCCCAGAGTTTCCGAGAATATCCCCGAGGTGATCGGTTTGATAGAAAAGATCATCGAGAAAGGGTTTGGCTACGATGTGGACGGCGACGTGTATTTTGACGTACCGGCGTACCACGATGCGACCAAGGCATACGGCGTTCTCTCGGGGCGGGACTTTACCCAGTTGATCGACGGAGCCCGCGTGGCCACCACGGATAAAAAGCGCAACGCCCCGGATTTCGCCCTGTGGAAGAAGTCAGGGTCAGGAGAACCGGCGTGGCCGTCTCCCTGGGGAGACGGGCGTCCGGGCTGGCACATCGAGTGCTCCGCCATGAGCGTAAACGAGCTTGGGCAGCCGTTCGACATTCACGGGGGCGGCAAGGATCTGATCTTTCCCCACCACGAGAACGAGATCGCGCAGTCCGAGGCAGCCTCTGGAACCCGGTTTTGCAACACGTGGATGCACAACGGTTTCGTCACTGTGGACGGCGTCAAGATGTCCAAGAGCCTGGGCAACTTCATAACGATCAAGGAGGCGCTCGAGATGGCCCCGCCCGAAGTCTGGAGATTCCTGGCGCTCGGGACGCATTACGCCAACCCGATTGATTTCAGCCGTACACGGGAGGTAAGCGCGGGAGATTGTAGTACCGTGCGAGGGACAATTGACATCGCCTTCGAGCGTGTTGAGTACTTCTACGAGACCCTGAATCGCGCGGCCGAGGCCACCGCCGGCGCCGAGATTCCCGATGGAACGCCTCTCATGGACGACCCGCGTGTGAGTGGCGTGGTGGATGGTTTCACGGAGGCGATGGACGACGATTTCAACACCGCCAGAGCCGTCGCGCGTATGGGCGAGGCCATGCGTCTGCTGAACGAGCTGTGCGACATGAAGGCAAAGAAGATCAAGAAGATCGAGGGCGGGCGCGCGGCGTGGCAGGCGACCATCGAAAAGGTGAAAAACGACACCATTGAAGTGTGTCAGGTGCTCGGACTCTGCACCAAAGATCCTTCTGCGGCCCTCGGGGAGCTCAGGGGTTTCCTTGTCCGTTGCCACGGGCTAGATGCCGAGGCCATCGAGGCCAGGCTCGACGAGCGTTCAAGAGCGCGCGCGGAGAAGGATTGGGCGAAATCGGATGCGCTTCGAGACGCGCTGTTGGAGCTCGGGGTGGAAGTGCGGGACGGACCTTCGGGGACCGAGTGGAAGGTAGCCCGGTAACCGAAAATGGGGACCGAGAATCATCCGGTCGCAACCCTGTCGGTGATCCACGAAGATAACCACGTCATCGTTGTCGAGAAGCCTGCCGGGATGTTGAGCCAGGCGGACATGTCCGGAGATCTGGACGTGCTGACCGTGGTGAAACAGTTGATCAAGCAGCGGGATGACAAACCCGGAAACGTCTATCTCGGTCTCGTGCACAGGCTGGACAGACCCGTGGCGGGAGTGATGATCATTGCCAAGACGTCCAAGGCGGCCGGGCGACTCTCGAGCCAGTTCCGGTCCCGCGAGGCGAAAAAGAAATACCGGGCCATTGTGGAAGGTTGTCCGGATCCGGATAACGGCCGGCTCGTTCATATGCTTCTAAAGGATCGTGCCACGCGGGTCACCCGGGTAGTTGCACAAGGCGGCAAGGAGGCGAGGTTGTCTTACAGGGTCATCGAGACTCGTGACGATCGCAGCCTTGTGGAGGTGGATCTGGAGACGGGGTTGTCCCATCAGATACGCGTGCAGCTTTCGTATATCGGCCATCCAATCATCGGAGATCGCAAGTACGGATCTTCGCGGGATCTCCCGGGCGGCCCCGGTGTCATTGCCCTCTTCTCCCGATCGATCACCTTTTCGCACCCCACAAAAAAAGAACCGGTGACGGTGACGGCCGATCCGCCGAAGGGGTGGGTGTGGTAATGATCGATGGGATTATCAACCGGCTCGTTCTGGTGCTGCTCGCATGCAGTCTTTCTTGCAATGGATCTTCCCAAAAAGGTGGAGACAACGAGTCGCCTGCGCCGTGCTCTCATGCGGACAAGGAAGCAGAGCACAAGCCGTCATGCCCCGACAACGGGAAATGCGCGCAACGGTTCTGCGATCAAGTGCACATACCCGGGGGTGTTTTCGAGATCGGTTCGGATACGGAGCCAAAGGGCGTTCCTCCCCGGTATATCGGTGGGCTCGATCATTTCGGGGACGAGAAGCCCGAACACAAAGTTCAACTCGACGCTTTTTGCATCGACAAATACGAAGTGACCGCGGAGCGCTACGCAGCTTGTGTCAATGCCGGGGCCTGCGACCCGTCCGGTTGTATGTGGCCGGATGATCCGGTGCCCGCAGATGGAAACAGCCCCGTGGTCAATCACTACCCGCCGGAGTGCAAGGACAGCGCGGACCGATGTCCTCACCATCCCGTGAATTGCAAGACTTTTGAACAGGCTTCCACCTACTGCGCATGGACAGGCAGAAGACTATGCACCGAAGCCGAATGGGAGCGGGCGGCGAACGGCCCCCCGGGACCCAAAAAGAGAAAACACCCATGGGGTGACGCTCCGGTCAGCGGGGTTTTGGCCAATGTGCCTCCGTGCGGTCCGGGCTACCTGGAACGAGTCGATCGCTATTCCGAGGGCAGATCGGTCGAGGGAGTCGTTAACCTCATCGGGAACGTCCTTGAGTGGGTCGACGATTACTACGCGCCCTACGATTCGTGCGACGGAGGAATCGCCTGCAACCCCACCGGCCCTACAAACGGGAGATACCGGATCGGCCGGGGAGGCGGCTTCTTTTTCGAAAGCAATTACACGATCACTGAACGCACTGTATTCGATCCGAACTTCGACTGGGGGTGTGTCGGCATCAGATGCTGCGGTTCGGTCGAACACCCTTCCTCAAAATGAGTCTGGTGACCTCCAAAAAGTATTGGAGAAGTCCTAAAATTTCACCGGCGTGGCGAAGGGGGGTGGCTCGACATCTATTCTCACGGTCGTGCCCTGGGGGTTGCACGGGGGCCACACGATGTAGGCCTCGCACTTCGCCGGGCTGTTCTTCTCGTAGTATTCAATGAGCGCATTCGCCTTGCTCTCGGACACCCGGAAGTAACCCAGGGTCACGGTAATCTCACGGTCGCCGGTGAGAATCTGGAAATCGATCCTGTGCACCGCTGTGCCTGCCACGAAGGTTGCGGGACCCTCGTTCTGGCGCATGGAGCCAATAAATTTACATGGTCCCTTAACGTTCTCGGTTTTGCAGCCCCCGGGTTTGTACGCCTCCCCCGTATCGTTCGACTTTTCGACGGGCTTCTGCCGCGTCTCCCCGCACGCGGCCGCAAGCAATAGGGCCATCGTGGCGACGGCCATCGCGGTGAGTTTTACTTCGATCATGATGTTCGCTTGTAACACATCTAAGATCACAAAGGCGCATGTACGTGGTAGATAGACAGGTGAAATGAAGAATTTCGCTCCACAGTTTCGCATCTTCGGCTTTACGCTGGTTTTGCTGTATTCGACCCTGAGCTACACAAGCGTCGCACAGGAAGTGGAAGGCGAGGCGACGCCGACGGTGGTCGCGCCGGACTGGATGGTCATGGTCTCCCCCACCATGGGTTTGTTGCGAAACACCACCACCTTCCCCGTCCCGGTGGGGAGGGACGGCAACGACGAGCTGGTGTTCGAAGACTACGAGATGACCGACACGGGCTGGGGCGGCGGTATTACCGTCATGGGTTTTTACAAGCGAGTGGCCCTCACTAACGTCTTTTTCGGCTTCCCCCAGGTCAACCATGCCAAGTTGCTGGGCAGCATCACTTACCTGTCGGTGGCAATACCCACCCCCGTTTTCGTGGAGCCATATATGGGAGCCGGGCTGGCGCTGGTTAGCACCGACGTGGATATCCTGGATTTCAATGATACACGCATCGACGATCTCGGAGGCATGACCATGAGGGGCTACGCCCACATGTCGTGGATCTCCGTGGACAACACGGTGGTTGCGCCCTTCCCCAAGGTGGGCGCCAAGTTCAAGATCCCCATCCAGCACTGGTACGCGACACCCTTTTACAGTTACATGTACGAGTACGTGAAGACGCGGGCCCGCTCCAACGGAGGCACGGTGGAGCTATGGCAATGCGCCGATCAGGACGATCCGTCTTGCGCGGAGATCACGGGCGACTATCCCATGGACACGGTGGAGGTGCGGACCTTCGACAAGACCACAGAAAAGAACTACCACTCCCACCTGGTGGGGGCCGACTTCTTCCTCGACTTTCACTACTTCTTGCAGATGCGCGGCAAGGTTTACTACAATACCAACCACGATCTGTGGACGGTGCGGCTTATCGGGTCCATGCTGTTCAATGAGAACTTCGGGATCACAGCGTATTTCGAATATTCGCAGAAAATAACGCTCACCAACACGTACTTCCTGATAGGACCGGCGTTTGTTTTCTCGCAAAAGGAGTTTAAAGACTCGATCAGGGAAATGAAGAATCGGCGCAAGAAGGGGGATTGAGTGATCAGATATTCTTTATTGGGGATCCTGTCGGCATTGTTGTTCCTGTCGTGGAGTTGCGCCGACGACGACGCCACCGACGGCTCCGACTCGGGTGCCGACGCGGATACCGACGCAGATACCGACTCGGACAGCGACAGTGACAGCGATTCGGACACGGATATGGGTAGCATCGAGGTTACCGGCAACTGGCAGGGCGCCCTCCCGGCCGGCTCCAACCTGAGGGTTTCGGTCTTCGAATGCCCCTTCACCATGCCCCCAACTTACTTCTTCGAGGGAACCTGGGACTCGGACAGCGGCGACGCATATGCTCAGCAGGACGAGATCGACCCGGGCGACTGGTGCCTGATGGCCTACATCGACGCCGACTCGTCCGACGGTCTGGCACCCGTAGTTGGTACGGACGCGATAAACGCCACGGGAGACGAAAACTCGGACGGCGCCATCCCCATCGTCATCGAATCCGGAGAGACCACCCACGTGGATCTGATCTTCGAAATCTGAGACGCTATCCCGCAATCAACAAGCTCGCCAGTTCACTCATGTTGCGCAGTTCTTTCTCAAAATCGGCGCTCGTTTTTATCATGCGATTGATATTCAGCGTTATCTTCCGGTCGGTAACGGCCAGTTCGCGATCTCCGGCGGCCAGCTCCACCAGAAGCTCACATACGCGGGGAATCCGCATGTACTCGGCCGCACGATCGGGTTTTTTAGCTTCGATCTGAAAGATCCTGTCCAGATCTGAATCTCCCGTGGGGATCGCGCGGGCCTTCTGCCTGGCCTGGGCTCTTCGCGCTGCCAGCCAGGCCCATAAAACAATCACTCCAACCAGACAGACAACCAGCGGACCGGGATGCAACGCCGCGATCGCTCCGCCGATTCCACCGCAAAGAAAGAGGCCGGCAAACACGGCCCAGAACCAATGAGTCTGTCCTCGCGAAGAAGCCGATGCCTTGATCGACAACCCGATCGTCAGCGGCTCCCTGATGGTAAGAGTGATCCCTGTTCGCGCGGTTCGATTGTATTCATCGATCTGCCTGACCCCGATCCGATGACCATCCCGGTCACCTTCCATTGTCCCCTGATTCATAGCCATCGCGCCGGGAAACGGAGAATGAATCAGGTTCAAATCTGGCGCCAGATCCATCCACGAAGCCATGCGATTACCTCCTTGCGCATCAGCGCGGTTCAGACCGAGTTTGCACGTTTTTTTATTTTTTTCGCAACTTCTCGCTCCAGCGACCGATTACAGGGGGGTAACGCGGGAGGCAAGGCGATGAGAATGTCGGATCGTTCGGACACTGAAAAGAGCTGCAGGCAGCGCGGAACGGCGCAGATAGAGCAACTCGTGCTCATCGTGACCGTGGCCGTGGGGTTCGCGTCGGCGGCCGTGCCGCTGGGATCGTTGCTCTTTCAGTACCACCGGTCGATCGAGATAGTCCTCGCTCTGCCCATCCCATGAGACGTCGGCGCGTGATTCCGGCGAGAAAGCGATAAAAAAATGGGAGTCGAAAAAGTAAAAGATGCCAGGTCGAACGGTTCTCTGGCGCGTGACGAACGGGGGCTCTCCACGGTGGAGTACATCATCATCCTGGTGCTGATCGCCGTGGCCGGTATCGGCCTGTGGCGGGCTTTCGGAGACACGGTGTCCGGGAAGATCGGCGACGCCACCGGCGAAGTCGGGGGTCTGTGATGACAGTAGCCTGGCCACTTGCCGCCATCGGTATATCGATTGCCATCGTTGCGGCGATCGTCGACATGCGAACGGGCAAGATCCCCAACCTGTTGACGGTACTCGGGATGACGGCCGGGCTGGTCGGCGGTGCGATCTTCGGAGGTCTGCAAGGCGCGATGATGGCGATTGTCGGCGGGCTTGCGGCCTCCATCGTGCCGCTGCTCCTGTTTCGGGCCGGCGCGATGGGCGGCGGCGACGTTAAGTTGCTGGCGGCACTCGGAGCACTCCTGGGGCTGGAGATGGGGCTGGAACTCGAAACCATGGCCTTCCTCACGGGGTCGGCGCAGGGGGTGTTCGTCTGGATCCGACAGGGAAGGATGAAGGAAGGCCTGTGCGCGGTTGCGAGCCTGGCCTTGCCATTTGCGGGCGCGCGCCTGAGGCGCAGGCAAGAGATCGGATCGGCCTCCAGGACCTCCATCCGATTCGGTCCGGCGATTCTGGTAGGCACAATAGCTGCGTTCGCATTGAGGGCGGCCGGATGAGGGATCGACGGACAATGCGCAACTCAGGCGCGGTCTACGTGGAGTTCCTGGTCGTGATCATCCCGTTTCTCACGCTGTTTCTGGGGTTGACTCAGCTCGCGCTTGTATACAGCGCGCAACTCATGGTGGAGCACGCGGCGGCCAGGGCGGTCAGGGCGGCGGTGGTGATCCTGCCCGACGATCACGAGGAGGCCGACTACGGCGGGGTTCCTTTGAACCAGGTGGGAACGAGCGGTGAAGGGTTGGAGGCCTACGCGACTGCGCCATCGGGGGGGCGCTTAGCGGCGATCGGGGATGCGGCCCGGTTGACCCTGTCACCGGTCGCGCCGTCCATGGACAGCATCGCGTCTTCTTCGGTGGCGGGCGCTATTTCTGGAAACGGCGCCCTTGGATTGGCGTTGGGAGTGCTGGGCTGGAACGAATGGGCGGTGGCGGTGACCTTCGTTGATTCCGATGGGGGCTACGTTACCACCTTCGAGCCGCGAGGGCCGGTGACCGTGAGGGTGACATTCCTGTTTCGCTGCGCGGTGCCGATGGCCCGGCGTCTGATGTGCTCTTCCTTCGACGATCTCGATTCCAAGAGAAGGGAAGCGCTCATGACCAACGGCGGCTTGCTCGCCGGGATAGCAGACGTCGCGGGCTGGCAACTGCTCGCGCTCGAAGCGGAGAGAACCTTTCCCAACCAGGGGATATAAAAATGACAAGCAAGTTGATGAAAAACGACAGCGGCGCGGTGATGGTGATGGCGACCTTCGTGGCCGTGTTCATGGTTGCGATGGTTTACCACGTCGCCGGAGTGGGGCACGCAGCCATCGAGCAGCAGGTTGTGCAGGACGCCGCCGACAGCGTGGCCTACTCGTCGGCCGCAGCCAAGGCCCGTGGGATGAACATCATAGCGCTCATCAATCTGGTGATGGCCGCGGTGATGTCCATCCTTGTGGCTCTGCGTGTTCTCCAGGCCATTCTTACAGTGGCCATTGTGGTCGTCGGTGTGGCCTGTGTCGTTACACAGGGCGCGGCGTGCGGCGCGATGGTTCCCCTCGGAAGGGCGCTCGACAAGGTGATGGATATCGCCGACGACGTCGAGCCGCGCATCAAGGATGTGCTCGAGGGATTGGAGAAGGCATCCAACGCGGTGAGCAAAACGGTTCCGGTTTTGGCCGAGGCAGAGGCAGTCTACATTTCCACGAGGCCGGTCTACGATCCCGTGGAGATAGGTTTCGCGTGGCCCCTGATGGATGAGCTTCCGGTGGTGGAAGGCAGCTTCGAGGAGTTGTGCGAGCGGGCGGGAGAGAACGTGGTGGTTGCCTGCACGTTCCTGTTGCCGGGGGATCTTCCGGAGTTTGCACAGGACACAGTGGGGGAACTCGTGGGTGGGGTTGCAGGAACGTTCACGTCTTTCTTCTGCGGGGGGAGCGACTCTCCACCGGCGGATGAGATGACGCGGGACGTTGCCTACCCATTGAATGATCATCCCGAATGCGATGATTCTTCGGCGAGGCCCAACGAGTGGTCCGGCGGCTGTGACACCGCCCTGTGCGATACCTGTTCCGCGTGGGGCTGCACCGCGTGCATCGGCAAGCAGGAGAGCAGTCGCTACAGTGAGGGGTTGTGGACGAGGCGGAGGGATGTGTGGGTGGAGTGGATCGACTCCGGCGGACAGATCTCAAAGTCAATAGAGTCGACGGGAGCAAAAGAGCTGGTGTGGATCGACGACGATCCGTGCGATGGGGGCGGAGCCTGCGGTGGCGAGGTTGTATGCTTCATCGAGGACAGGGAAGACGCGGGATCGGGATACCCGGATGATGCACAGCGCGTGACGAGAACGGAGTATCCGGCCTTACACAGCTGCCTGATAGAGGAGACCCTTGAGGTGGAGGTGCAGGGGGAGCCTCTCGATCCGGACGACTGGCCCAAGCCGAAGGCTCTGGATGAGGAGCAGCTTCCCGAGGGGCTGCGCGTGCGCGGGTTCGTGATTGGCGGCACGGGATACGAGGGGCGCATGCGGAAGGTGGGGATCGCCGGCGCTAAGCACGATGACGTGGACGCGGTCGGGCGGATCGGTTTCGCGGCTGCCGATTTTACATCCGCCGACATGGACCTGTGGCACATGAGCTGGCGATCCAGGCTGATCCGGTTTCGGATGCCTTCGTCCGACGAGGGATTCGCGGGCTCCTGCGATGGCGAGTTCTCCTCGGAATGCCAGAGCGTGGGAAGTCAAACCGACACGTTTTTCGGAGGTGGGGGCGGCGCCAACGGACTGACGGGGCTCGAAGGGCTGGTGCTCCATTGATGGGAGGTAGAACCGGAATGGGGATCGTTCGCGACGAGAATGGAACGGCCATGACCGAGGGCGCGATAGTAGTGCCTTTCTTCATCCTGATCTGGATGGGCCTCATGGCGTTGCACCACCTTTTTGTCGGGAGGATGGAGGCGCAGGTGACGGCGGGCGCGGTGGCCATGCAGATGGCGGATTCGGGGGAGTGCGGAGACGCGGATCTGTCCCTGGACGATATCTCTCAGATCAGCGGAATGGACACGGGTCTCGAGGAGACGGAAGGGGAGATGATCGGCAGCATCGCCGGATGCCAGCCGTTTGCCTGGTCCCACGCGAGCGCGACGATACAAAACTCGGTGGAGGGAGTGCCCGTGCCCATGGGCGGCCCGACAGTGAAAGTGAAGGGGACGAGGACTGTGATGTGCAACATGGAGCCCGTGGATGGTCTCATGGATCTGGTGACCACCGTGGTCTCCGAGGCGTTGGGAATGGAAGATGACTAGATTGGCAAGAAGAACCTGGTGGCCCGTTCTCGTGGCTCTGTCGATAGCCGCGCTCGTTTTTCACGAGGATGTGAAGGCCCACGAAACGACCCCTCGCGATACGGGAATCGGTGAAATCTGTACCGCCGGAATAGCGATGAACCTGACCGGGGACGTATCCCCCCGGGAGGCGTTCAACGGACGGGGAGACGGCTCCGGCTGGGTTGCGCCGGAAGAACGTTGTCGGTTGCCGGGAGTACCGGAGGGGCTGCCGGGGAATCATCTGATCACATCCATGACGGCTGACCGCAAGGCCGGGATAGCGGCCAGCGAGATAGAGGCAGGCTGCACGGAGGCACTCGAAATTACCCTGGGGCAGCTCGGGTTGCAGGGGTGGTCACAGACAGAACAATCCAGGCTGGCCCGGGGGAGGAATGCGGATCTCCACGTGGCCACCATGATCAGGGGAGATTCCCGGCTTCATGTCATCGCGACGCGCGGCGTGAGGAGCACAACCGCCAACGTGGTCGTCGCCGGGTTCTTTGACGAAAAAAAGAGGAGGTGATCTCGTGAGGAAAAAATGGATCGCGGCGCTTGTTTTCGGGCTCGTTGCCGGATTTTTGCACTTTACCTTTCTTTCGGAGGTTGAGGCCGAGGCAAGGGGCGGTATGGAGATTGAGGTTCTCGTGACGACGACGGGGGTCGAGGTGGGTGAGATGGTGGAGGAGGCTATGGTCGCCGCGCGATCGATCCCCGGGGCGTTCGTGGATGAGAGGGTGGTGACCGCTGGGAGGTCCGACGAGATCGTGGGATTGCCGTTGGCGGTCAATCTCGAACAGGGGCAGATGATCCAGTGGACCGATTTCGTGGAGCGACCGTCGGATATGGCGAACGATCTGGCCGAGCTCATCGGGCCGGGTCAGCGGGCGATGACGATCCAGGTCGATTCGTCCCTGTCCATGGGCGGGTTGATGCGGCCGGGGCATCGGGTGGATATTCTCGGGACCTTCTCCAGGGGAAAGGATCTTCGCTCGGACAAGGTGACGGTCACGCTGTTGCAGAACGTCACGGTGCTCGCCACCGGGAGGGATCTGTCCGGGAGCAATGTGCAGGAAGATGAGAAGGCGGCTCGATACGGCACGGTGAGCCTGAGCGTCGGGCTCGAGGAGTCGGAGTTGCTCGCTTTTTCGAGCACCCTGGGCAGCCTGTCTCTCGTGTTGCGGGGTTACCAGGATCTGGAGGTGGTTCGTGACGTGCCGGAGAAGGGCATGGATGATGTATGGGAGGCGGAACTCCGCAACGCGTTGCAGGAGAAACCACGCAACGGAGCCAAGCCCATCGAGCGTTTGAAAGTCAGGTGACCGGCAGCCTGGCCATGTACCGCGGAAATAAATCCCGCGGCCAGAAATGCGCCACTTCGTGTCGGAAAGGGCTTTGCCCTGAAGCACTGAAAGCGCTGCGGGCTGTTTCTGAAGTGTCTTTTCGTAGGCCTCGGGCCTTTTGTGTTCTTCATTTCTGGCCGCGGGATTTATTCCCGCGGGATCAGGGCGAGACAGGTTCCGGATGGCACGATGACATTTCACAACGTGTAGGGGCGCGGTGCCCGCCCTGCCTCTATGGACAGTTCGCCGGAACCGGCGTGCATGTGTCGTCGAGGTTGCCGTGGACATCTATATTTATGGGGGTGACGGTGAGCTGATCAAGCAGGTCGCACACCTCGCAGTCGTGCAGGGGGTAGTTGAACCCGATCAACAAGCCCTCGCCCACCGAAGTGAGAGCGCCCAATCCGTCCAGGTTTGAGAGGCCGATGTTGTCGAAGATCCTCAAGCCCCAGCCTACCGAGGTGAGGGCGCTCAGGCCATCCAGGTTGGGAAGGTGGTTGTGTTCAATCAATAAGTAATCGCGCACCGAGGTGAGGCAAATCAACTCGTTCAAGTTGGTGCAAGAAGGGCACTGGATTGTAAGGGTTCCCGAGATAGAGGTGTAACCCGCGAGGGTTGCGACATCCGATTGTGTTTCGATCTCGAAGCTGCTGCTGTACTCTCCCAGATTGCACTCAACCGGACCGGCATCTCCGGTGGACGAAACGTGTGAGCACCCACCCCACACCAGCATGGTCGCGAGGAGCATCAACATTAGATATCGCATTCCCCCGCCTTTCCTCAGTCTCCAAAGCTCTTGCTCCAGATGTGGTTACCGTCGGAATCGAACTTGGCGACAAAGGCAGCGTGCCCCGAGTTGCAGACCAACGGGTCGCCGCCAAAGTCCACGGTGCCGCTGATGTAGCCCACGATAATCAGGTTGTCCTCATGGTCCACCGCCAGACCCGTTGCGCCGTCCCAGCCGGGAACGCCGAAGCGCTTGCTCCACAAGTGGTTCCCCCCAGAGCCGTATTGGGCCAGGAAGATGTCCCAATCGTCCCCAGTCGAGGTGAGCGGTCCGCCACCGAAATCCACGGTACCTGCGAAGTAACCGGTGAAGATGACGTGGTCTGAGCTGTTGGTGACAACCGCCTGTCCATGATCAAAAGTACTCTCGCCACCGCCACCCATGCTCCACTGATGAACCCCCGCCGAGTCGAACCTGGCCAGGAACAGATCCTCGTCCCCGCTGCCGGTTAGCGTGCCACCGCCGAAGTCGATCTCGTCCTCGAATGTTCCGGTGAGTAGCAAGTCCCCGGAGTCGTCGATCCAGATAGCCACTCCTCTGTCCCCCCAGTTTGGTCCACCGAACCCAACGCTCGACATGTGATCGCCGTTCTCGTTGAGCGCGAGCAAAAAGATGTCCTTACTACCTGCGCTGGTAATGGCGCCGCCGCCGAAATCGGTAGTCTCACTGAACCAGCCGGTGAGCACGGCGTTGTCGGCCCCATCGACAGCGATCGACATACCATAGTCGTTGCCTTCAGCGCCGTAGCGGTTGCTCCACAAATGGCTCCCGTCAGAGCTGAGCTTGGCAACGTAGATGTCAGGTGCTCCAGCATTCGTGAGTGGGCCACCGCCGAAATCGATGGTGTCGCTGAACATCCCGGTGAACAGCAAGTGGTTTGCGCTGTCGAGCGCGACATCGTAGCCGTGATCGTTGCTCGCACTGCCAAACCTCTTGCTCCAGACGTGACCGCCTTCCGAATTGAGCTTGACCGTGAAAATGTCCAACTCCCCTGCTGACGAAAGCAGTTCGCCACCGAAGCTCACGTCTCCCCTGAACGTTCCGACGAGGATCACGTTCCCGAGGCCGTCGATGGCAACCGAGCGGGCTGAGTCTGCTTCGTAGCCACCAAAACCCCTGCTCCACAAGTGATCGCCGTCGCTGTCGAACTTCGCAATGAAGATGTCGTCTTCGTCGCCGTGGGCGTCGAGAGGCTCACCGCCAAACCCAATCGTGTCCCAGAAGGATCCTGCGACAACGATGCTGCCCGCGTTATCTACCGCAACAGCAAACGCCCACCCCCGCCCCGGGTACTGGAAGGGGCCGGTGTCGGTGTCTGAGTCTGTATCAGTATCGGTGTCCGTATCCGTATCGGCATCCACATCCGAATCGGTATCAGTGTCGATATCTGAGTCGGAACCGGTATCGTTACCGATGACGATTTCTTGCTGGGTCCAGCAACCCGCTGAAATCACGGCTGCCAACCCTACAACGATCAAGTATCGCACAACCTCCGCCTTTCAATATGGACGTGAGAGCATTCTAACATGGGTCTTCACCATTGTCCGGACTACTACGGCCCACCATCAACACCAGCGTCATAGCCGGGGCAGTTACCCGGCACCGGCGTGCATGTGTCGTCCAGGTTGCCTTGGACAAGGATGCCAGTAGGTACGCTGGTAAGCTGGTCCAGAAGATCGCACGCCTTGCAGTCAGGCAGGACAGCGTTCCAGTAGATTTTCAAGTCCCCGCCCAACGTGGTGAGTGCGCTAAGGCCGTCCACGTTTGTGAGGGCATTGTTGTTTCTGATGTGCAATTCCCAGCCCACCGACGTGATGCCGCTCAGCCCGTTAAGGTTTGTGAGGGCGGGGTTGTTGTAGATCCCCAAGTTCCAGCCCACCGAGGTGATGCCACTCAGGCCGTCCAGGTTCGTGAGGGCGGGGTTGTTGTAGATCCCCAAACCCCATCCCACCGAACCGGTGATGCCGCTCAGCCCGTCAAGGTTGGTGAGGAACCAGTTGTCTTCGATCCACAAGTGCCCCCCCAATGATGTGAGAGCGCTCAGTTCGTCCAGGTTGGCGAGGGCGTCGTTATTGTAGATTTTCAAGTCCCCACCCACTGAGGTGAGGAAGCCAAGCCCGTCCAGAGTGGTGAGGGCGGCGTTGTCGCGGATGTCCAAGCCCCCGCCCACCGAGGTGAGGCAAATCAGCTCGCTCAAGTCGGTGCACTCCTCGCAAATGATTTCAAGGTCTCCTGAGATTGAAGTGTATCCTGCGAGTGTTGCAACGTCCGATTGTGTGTTGATGACGAAATCGCCGGAGTACTCTCCTTGAGTGCAGTCGGGGCCGGTGTCAGTATCGGTGTCGGAATCGGTGTCCGTATCCGTGTCGGAATCCGTGTCGGAATCCGTGTCGGAATCCGTGTCAGTATCTGTATCCGTGTCGGTCCCACCGTCACTGCTCGACGAGTTATCCGCACACCCGCCGCAAACCAGCACGGTCGCCAGGATCAGTAGAATCAAGTACCGCAATTCCCCCGCCTTTCATTATGGACGTGAGAGTATTTTATCAGGGATCGGAGAAAGGCGCACGACCTACGGACAGTCGGCCGGAACCGGCGTGCACGGGTCGTGGAGATTTTGGGAAACGTGTATCGAAGCAGGTCCGCTGGTGAGCTGGTCCAGCAAGTCACACACCTCGCAAGCGGGAAGGGTGTCGTTGTGATAGACCCACAAGCCCTCACCCACCGAGGTGATACTGCTCAGACCGTCCAGGTTGGTGAGGGCGTCGTTATGAGAGATTGTCAAGTCCAAGCCTACAGAGAGAAGACCGCCTAGACCGTCCAGGCTGTAGAGGGCGGCGTTGCCGTAGATTTCCAAGTCCCAGCTCACAGAGGTGATGCCGCTGAGCCCGTCAAGGTTGATGAGGACGTTATTCATGCCGATATATAACTCCCCCGCCACAGAAGTAATCCCGCTCATCCCGCCCATGTCGGTGAGGGCATCGTTGTAACGGATCCATAAATCCCCACCCAGCGCCGAGGTGAGGGCGCTCAGGCCGTCCAGGTCGGTGAGTGCGTGGTTGTTGTCGATCATCAAGCCCCCGCCCACAGAGGTGATACCGCTCAACCCGCCCACGTTGGTGAGGGCGTAGTTGTTGTTAATCCACAAGTCCTCACCCACCGAGGTGATGCCGCTCAGACCGTCCAGGTTGGTGAGGGTCCGTTGGTCGTTGATCTTCAGACTCAAGCCCACCGAGGTGATACCGCTCAGACCGTCAATGTTATCAAGTTCGTCGTCGCCGATGATGTACAAGCCTCCAACCACCGAGGTGATCCCGCTCAACCCGTCAAGGTTGGTGAGGAACCAGTTGCCCCGGATCGACAAGTCCCCCCCCACCGAAGTGAGGGCGTTCAGCCCGTCAAGGTTGGTAAAGTCCCAGCTGCAGTTGTGTTCGATCGACAAGTCTCCCCCCACCGAAGTGAGGGCGCTCAGCCCGTTCAGATTTGCGAGGCCGTCAAAACCGGAGATGTACAGATCCCCGCCCACCGAGGTGAGGCAAATCAGCTCGCTCAAGTCGGTGCAATAACAGCAGTCGACTGTGAGATCTCCCGAGATCGATGTGTATCCCGCGAGGGTTGCAACGTCTGGTTGCGTGCTGACCGTGAGATTGCCGCTGTACTCTCCCAGGTTGCACTCAATTGGACCGGTACTCGTGTCGGTATCCATATCAGAGTCGGAGTCGGAGTCGGAATCGGAATCGGAATCGGTGTCCGAGTCCGAGTCGGTCGTCCCACTGTCGTCTCCGCCCGACGAACCGTTCGAGCACCCGCCGCTAACCAGCACGGTCGTAAGCGCCATCAACAGCAAGTACCTCATCACCCCACCTTCGTTCTGTACATAGCGTCATCTTACCACCGATCAGGGAAGCACGTCACAAAGAGCAAGAAACGCCTATGGACAGCCTGTCGGAACCGGCGTGCATGTGTCGTCGAGGTTGTCGTGCACATCAATCGAAGCGGGTACGCTGGTGAGCTGATCAAGCAGGTCGCACGCCTCGCAGTCGGGTAGGACGTCGTTGTCGAAGATGTTCAAGGCGTCGCCCATCGAGGTGAGTGCACTCAGCCCGTCCAGGTTAGAGAGAGAGGCGTTGTTTTCAATCGTCAAACCATACTCATGTATTTGTGTAAGGGCGCTCAGACCATCCAGATTTGTGAGGGAGTCATTCGATGAGATTCGAATTGCCGAGTAAACACTTTCGAGAGCGCTCAGACCATCCAGATTTGTGAGGGAGTCATTCGATGAGATTTGAAGGAATTGGAAAACATTTTCGAGAGTGCTCAGGCCGTCAATATTGGTGAGGGAATCGTTGTTTTCAATCTTCATATCATAGTCTGCCTTGATGACTCCACTCAGTCCGTCAATGTTTGTAAGAACAGGATTCTCGCTGATTATTGTGTCAAACAATGACGTGAGTCCACTTAGACCGTCCAGGTTGGTGAGGGCTGCATTGTTTGTAATTGTTATGCTTTGGTCATCAGAGGTTATTCCGCTCAGTCCATCAATATTGATGAGGGAGTCGTTGTTGGAGATTTTAAAGGCTGACACCGAAGTGAGGCCGCTCAGGCCGTCAATATTGGTGAGAGAATCGTTGTTTTCAATCGTCAACCAACCCCCTTCTTCTATAGAAGTGATGGCGCCGAGACCGTTCAGGCCGGTGAGGGCACCGTTGCCGGAGATGCTCAGGTCCCCGCCAACAGAGTCGAGGGAGTCAAGGCCAACTAGATTAATGAGGGAATCGTTGTCCGAGATGTTCAGATCCTCACCCACTGTAGCGAGGTCACCAGGACCGTTCAGGCTGGTGAGGGAGTTGCTGGAATAAATCGACATGCTTCCACCCACCATGACCAGGCAAGCCAATTCGCTCAAGTCTGTGCAAGAAGGGCAGGCAATATCCAGGTTTCCCGAGATAGAAGTGTGTCCCGAAAGGATTGCCATATCTTCCTGAGCGCAGATCGTGAAATCGCCAGTGTATTGAGCTTTATTGCATTCGATCGGACCTGTGTCGGTGTCGGTCCCACCGTCACTGTCCGACGAACCGTTCGAGCACCCGCCACCGACCAGCACGGTCGCCAGCACCATCAACATCAGATATCGCATTCCCCCGCCTTTCGTTTTGTACGTAAGAGCATTCTATCATGGACCATCGAATAACCGTATTTCGGTCTTTTTCGCGGCTCTATGCTACTAAGTAGGTACTGGAAAAAAGCGAGAGGCAATTATAATGAAGTCAATATGGACGAGAATCCTGGTGGCGGGGGCGTTGTCGGCGACGATCGGTGTGGTCGGTTGCGGGCGATCGATGCTTGGACTCGATGAATATTGCGAAGTCGGTGATGAGCACGTGTGCCAGTGCCCGGACGGCAGCATCGGCGTCCAGATATGTGGAGAGGACGGGTGGGGAGAGTGCCAGTGCGGTTCGACAGATGCGGACACTGATGGCGATACCGATGGGGACACGGATTCCGACACGGATAGTGACACCGACAGTGATACCGACAGTGACACGGACACCGACACGGACACCGACAGTGACACCGACACCTTCACCGACACGGAAACCGGGTCGGACACGGATACGGTCACGGACACAAGTTGTATTCCGCAATCCTATCAG
>JAUVDV010000172.1 GCA_030595125.1 Deltaproteobacteria bacterium | reverse complement strand
AGACCCGGTTACGGCTTTGGATGTTCTGTTTGCGATGACAACGCGTAAGAACAGATTTGCCGATTTATATATGAAAAAGTAGCTATGCGGGCTTCATCCGCAGTTTGGTAAAACCAAATGAAAGTTTATCGACACCCTCCTTGGCGAAGGAGGGGCCGGGATGGGGTCTGTCGACGGAGAGTCGGTGCTGATTCACCGCGCCTTCGCCGGTGACAACAAGGCGTTCGGAAAGCTCGTCGAGCTGTACAGGCGACCGGTCTACAACCTCTGTCTGCGCTATCTGCGGGATTCGGACGCGCAGGACGCGGCGCAGGACACCTTCCTGAGGGCGTTTCTTCACCGGGAAAGCTTCCAGCGGGATCGCGCGGTTCTGCCCTGGCTGTTCACAATCGCACGGAGGCTCTGCATCGACCGGATCCGGGCTCGCAAGAGGGAGAAGGTCTCGGTTGACGGCTCCCTGGAGGCGGTGGATTCGAGCAGTGATGTGGAGCGTGAAATCTCCACAAAGCAGGAAATAGGCCGGCTCGCCGGGTTCCTGGACGATCTGCCTGAACGCCATCGTGAGGCGGTTGCCCTGTACCATTTTGACGGGCTGTCGTATCGCGAAATGGCCGATGTCATGGAAGCCCCCATCGGAACGGTCATGACCTGGTTGCACCGCGGAAGGGCCGGACTGCGCTCGGCTGCCGCGAAAAGTGGAGGGAAAGAATGAAACATCTCGACGAAATGCGCATCATGGAGTTGGCCCTCGACCCGGCCGTCACGCCTCAGAACGGAGAGGTGGAGCACCTGGAGTCCTGCGCGCTTTGTGCCTCGATGCTCGATGAGGAGCGTCGCCTGACGGAAGCGCTGGATGGGTTCGAGCAGGCGCAGGTCCCGTCGGAGTTTGACGGGAATCTCGAGTGCAGGTTCAAGAAGGCTAACAGGGCAAGGAGCACCCGGCAGATACTGATGGGGCTGGCTGCCCTGGTCGTGATTACCGTGCCCGTGGTCGCGCTGATGGTGGCGCGAACCGGTTCCATACTCAGATACGTGGCGGCGCTCGTCGGAGAGCTGGCCATGGCTCTCGGCGCGCTGGTAACGGTGGCGGGAACGTTGCCCCTGGCAGCTACCATTGCCGTGGCGGCCTTCTGTGTTCTGGGCATCGCCATCTGTGCGCTGCTCTTCTGGGTGGGAAAAAGTAAGAGCGTAGCGAAATATTTCGCCGAGCAGCCCGTATGGCCCGATGGAAACAGCGAGTGGTAATTTTGGGAGGACTGATGAAAACGAAGAAAAGAAAAATTGGTCTCATGCTCTCCATTTTTGGATCGGTGTTGATGCTTTGCGCGGCTTCATCGGCCGAGGAACAGCCGGCAAATCCGGTCGAGGGTGCGCCCCAGGTAGAGGACTCCGACTCGGGCAATTCGAGGTTCAAGGGCGAGTGGCCCAAGAAGCTCAAAAATGTGACCGTCAGCCTGGAAGACGGCACGGTCGCGCAGGCGTTGCAGGTGATGACGAAGCAGCTCGGATGGGGGCTCGTGATCACCGATACGGCCGTCGCCGGCAAGCAAATCACGCTTCAGCTAAAGAGGCACCCGGCGCCCGACGTACTGGAGATCCTGCTGCGGGCGGGAAACCTGGACGCGGAGTTGAAGGGGGGCGTCCTGTTTGTCACCCCTTCACCTTTGCCTGTGGAAGCCGCGAAGCCTGCGCTCGTTACGGCGGCGAAGACGTCTGTTCCCGATGAGGTGGCGGGTCAGGGAGATGTGCGGGATCGGGAAGAGGAGATTGAGGACCCCGTTGATGAGGTGGATCCGGACGAGACGGGGTTGAGCTTGAAGAACAAGATCGAACGGAAGATAGAGAAGAAGCTGAAAAAGAGACGCGAAAAGCGACACGGGAAACACGCGGACCGAAAAGAGCGTGTTCTGGTAGGTCAGTCCCTTCGGATCGAGGCTGACGAGGAGGTCGATGAGGCGGTGGTTGTCGGCGGTTCTCTCACAGTTGCCGGCATTGTTCACGACGACGCAGTCGCGGTGGGTGGTTCGGTGACCCTGGAACCCGGCGCACTGGTGGAGGGCAACGCGGTTGCGGTGGGCGGTAAGGTGGACGTACAGCCCGGCGCAACGCTGCAAGGAGATCGGGTTGGGATAGGCGGGCCTATCGGGAGTGTCGTTTCCAGGATCGCCCTCGGTTCCATGGACGAGAGCAAGTTCGGGGCGGTCATGGTGTTGCTCGTCATATTGGGCAAGATGATGCGCGTGGCGGTGCTGCTTGTTATGGGTATCCTCATCCTGACCTTCATGCCTGACAGGTATGCGCGGGTACGGGAGTACCTGACGAGGCGACCGGGCAAGTCGGCGCTGACAGGCATGATCATGTTCCTGGCCACGGTGCCCCTGTGCATACTGTTCGGCGTGACGGTCATAGGTATCCCGTTGATCCCGTTCCTGCTGCTTGCGTTGCTCGCGTTCATGGTGGTCGGGCTGACGGCGTTCCTGACGTGGTTGGGCGACCGGATCCCGATCTTCAAGGGGCGCAAATCACCGGTGGGCGCGCTTGCCATTGGAGCAGTATTGTTCCTGATAGTGAGCCTCATCCCGATGGTGGGGACGGTAGTACTGATGGGCGTGTCCTTCGTCGCGGCCGGCGCCGCATTCATGACCCGCTTCGGCGCTCCTCCCAAGGCGGAACCCGCCGAGGCCGCCGCCACCCCCTCCGGCTAACCGCTCGTTCATCGGGGCGTGATCTCCAGCTCCCATGTGATGCTTGCGGTCTTGCCCAGCATTTCGGAGACACCGCAGAACTGCCCCTTGGAAAGCTTGATGGCGTTTTCGATGTGGGCGCGGTCCTCGGGGTCGGCGGTGAACCGGAAGACCATTTTGATTTCATTGAAGACCTTGGGATGGGACCTGGTCTGATCCGCCTCTACATCAATGGAAAAATTGTCGTACTCCACCTTCTTCTTTTTGAGGATGGCGGCCACGTCCATTCCCGTGCATCCGGCAAGTCCGTGAAGGACCATCTTCTTGGGAGAGGGGGCCTCGCCGAGTCCGCCCACCAGCGGGGTGGCGTCCATCACGACACGGGAGACATCTTCGCCGCTCGTGAACCTCATCTTTCCGTCGTAATTTGTGGATATTTTCATCCTTCAAAGCCTCCTTGAGAATACTATGTGGCAGATTGTCTATCCTGGAAGTAGAATGTACCCGGTTTGAAAACGTCAATCTATTTGGCAGTCCGTTATTGTTTATTGTATTTGCATACGCAATTTTGAAAAACAAAGGAGAATCGAGATGAGAAACTTCTTGAATGTAGCCGCATTTGTCCTTGCAGCTGTCTGGCTGACCGGTTGTGTGGTCCATCATCACAATGTGGAGTCCAGTGATGATTCTGTGAAGAAACGCAAGGCCAAGCCGGCAGTGGTCAAGGACGACAAGGTGGAGAAGAGGGCACAGAAGGAAGCCGTCAAGGAAGAGAAAGAGGCCGAGAAGGAGGCCGTCAAGGAAGAGAAGGAGGCCGAGAAGGACGACCTCACGGCCGCCAAGGAAGCCGCCAAGAAGGCCGCCAAGGAAGCAAAGGCCGCCGCCAAGAAGGCCTCTGAGCAAGCCAAGAAAGCTGCCAAGGCCGCCAAGGACGCCGCCAAGAAGCAGGCCAAGGAGGCCCACGAGGCCGCAAAGAAGAAGGCCAAGGAAGCTGCGGAAGCCGCCAAGAAGGCCGCGAAAGAGGCCAAGGACGCCGCCAAGAAGGCCGCCGATGAGGCGAAGAAAGTCGCCGATGAGGCCAAGAAGGAGGCCAAGGAGGCCAAGGACGCCGGCAAGGAGGCCAAGAAGGAGGCCAAGGATACAGCCAAGGAGGCCGAAAAAACCGCCAAGGAAGCCGCCAAGGAAGCCGAGAAAGCTGCTGCGGAAGCCGCCAAGGCCGCCGAAAAAGCCGCCAAGGACGCCGCCAAGGCCGCCAAGGAAAAATGGAAGAAAAAAGATAAGTAGCGGCGGGTCCGACCTGGGCCTGTAGCGAAATCTGTGTAACTGACTTCCCGGTTTATCAAACGGGCAGCCTCCCTTCAAAGTACACCGAGAATTGATTCAGTGCACGGGGCCAATTTCTTATCGGCATCGTCCATTTCTTGGACGCGTTTTTCAAT
>JAUVDV010000192.1 GCA_030595125.1 Deltaproteobacteria bacterium | reverse complement strand
GAGACCCGGTTACGGCTTTGGATGTTCTGTTTGCGATGACAACGCGTAAGAACAGATTTGCCGATTTATATATGAAAAAGTAGCTATGCGGGCTTCATCCGCAGTTTGGTAAAACCAAATGAAAGTTTATCGACACCCTCTGAAGCTATGATGTGTATTCCACTGATTCCGATCACTGATTCCAATCCATTCCGATCACCGATTCCGGGCATTCCGATCACTCAATCCAGTGATTCCGATCACCTGGTCGGAGCGAAGCGACGCCGGTTGATTTTTGAATGCCCGAATTGTGCCGGGCAGTCAAATTCAGCGTCCCTTTTCGGGAGTGGCGGAGGGCGCGCTCGGTTGGTCAGAATGGAAGTCATTTCTTTTTCTTCAGCGTTTTACGCATAGATTTTCCCTTGAGTTCAATGCGGTGAGCGTTGTTGACGATTCGGTCGAGGATGGCGTCGGCGATGGTGGGGTCGCCAATGGTGTCGTGCCACTTGGCGATAGGCATCTGGCTGGTGACGATGTTGGATTTGCGTCCTTGCCGGTCTTCGAGGACCTCCAGCAGATCGCGTCGTTCCAGGTCGGCCAGAGGAGCCAGTCCCAGGTCGTCGAGGATGAGCACGTCGGCTTTGGCCAGCTTGTTCATCTCCTTGCCGTAGCTGCCGTCGGCGCGAGCGATGTAGAGGCTGTGCAGGAGCCTGGGTACCCTGGCGTACATGACCGTTGCGCCGTTGCGGCAGGCCTGGTTCGCCAGGGCGCAGGCCAGCCAGGTTTTCCCTGCCCCGGTGGGGCCGGTAAAGATGACGTGGTCGTGGTTCTTGAGCCACTTGCCGGTCGCGAGTTTTTGCATCACCGACTTGTCGAGGCCCCTCGGATGGCGGTAGTCGATGTCCTCCACGCACGCCTGCTCTCTCAGTTTGGCCCGGCCCAGTCGCAGCTTCAGCTTGCGCTCCTGGCGCTCGGCCCACTCCCGGTCGACCATCATCCCAAAACGCTCATCGAAAGACAGGGCGTCCTTTCCGGTCTGTTCCAGATACTCGTTGAAGGTGTCGGCAAGGCCCCACATCTTCATGTCCATCAGCTTCTTGTATGTCTCTTCGCTCAGCATGTTGCTGTTCCTTTCTTCAATGGTAGTAGCCCGGCCCCCGGACGTTTTTGTGGTCCTCGGGCGGCGGTTTCCGCTGCTCTTCTCCTGGAATGCGCCGCTGCCGGTCCAGGCCGTTTTTCAGTATCGATTCGACGCTGCGATAGGAGGTCGAGCCGATGGTCAGCGCCCGCTCGCACGCTGCCTCCAAACGGTCCTCTCCGTATGATTTCCCGAGGCGGAGTATCCCCAGGCAGGCGCGGAATCCCTGCTCAGGATGAGACCGCGACTCCATGATCTTCTCCGTCAGTTTCATCGTGCACGGTCCGTTTTTCTGTGCCCATCCCAGGATCCGTGACGGCGTCCACTCTGCATACCGCCTGTGAGATTCGGGCATGTGCTCCTTGGCCGTGGTGTATCGGCCCTTCTGATAGCTGCGCCCGTGAGAAGCGACCCGGTGGCCCCTGGAAAAGATCTCCACCGTCGTGGACGTGTAACGCGCCTCCACCCGCTTGTGCACGAGCTTGTACGGCACGCTGTAATAGTGGCCTTTCACTACCACGTGGTAGTCGATGTTTACTTTGGGCGAAGTCCACTGGGAGTACTCGTACCGTCGGCTGGGGAGGGGCTTCAGCGCGGGACGGTCGATGGACTCGAATTGCGACAAGCGACTCCCCTCCATCTTCTGAAATGGCTTGGCGTTGAGTTCGTCGAGCAATTCGCAAATCGACTCGTTCGCCTCGGCGACGCTGAAAAATGTGTGATTGCGAAGCCTCGCCAGAATCCACCTCTGCACCAGCAGCACACCGCCCTCCACCTTGGCCTTGTCCTTCGGCTTGCGCACCCTCGCCGGGAGCACCGCCGTTTCGTAATGTTTCGACATGTCATGGTAGGTGGGATTGAGATCGGGCTCGTAGAAACACGGCCTTCTCACCGCCGTCTTCGTGTTGTCCGGCACCACCGCAAAGGGGACTCCCCCGAAGAATTCGAAGGCGTTGACGTGGCACCGCACCCAATCGCGAAGCTTCTCCGTCTCGGTGGCCTCCGAGTATGTGTATCCACTCGCCCCCAGCACCGCCACGAAGATCGGCGCCTCCGTTACCTCGCCCGTTTCGCGATTCACTATGTCGATGCCGTCCCCGGACCAGTCGACGAATACCTTGTCGCCGGCCTTGTGCTCCTGGCGCATCACCACGTCCAGCTTGCCTTGCCAGCGGCGATACAGCTCGCAATACCGGCTGTACTGATACCCGTCACCCGGGTGCGCCAGCTTGTACTCGTGCCACAAAAGAGAAAGCGTGACGCCCTTGCGCCTCATCTCCCGTTGGACATCCTCGAAGTCCGGTTCCGACCTCTTGCTCGACGGGCTCTCCGTCGCAAACAGCATCTTCTCCAGCCGGTCATCGTCGAGACCTTCGGCCAGGGGCCAGGTCAATCCCGCAGCCTTCGCCCGACACTCGAAATCAAATACCGTGGACGGCGATCCTCCGATAGAATCGGCCACCTTCCGCAAGCTCAGCCCCTCTCCCCAGCGAAGCCGCAATATCTCCTTTATCTTCCGCATAGATAGCCTCTTGCCTGCCATTTACTTCCTCCTGCTCTTCACGAGTTTCGGAGGGAGTATCACCTCTTGCTACCCAGCGTCGCCTCGTATCCCGATGCAGCGATCGGAATGCCCGGAATCGGTGATCGGAATGAATCGGAATCAGTGATCGGAATGGATTGGAATCAGTGATCGGAATGCTCTGGAATCAGTGATCGGAATGGAGCGGAATACGCATACTTGTTGTCGAGGCACGTGGATTCACCATGTGTACAGCAGTTTCAAGTGGAGTTTGTACGGCAGGGACAACCTATTTGAGGTCCAATGTCCTTGCATATCACGACACAAACTGTGATTGGAGCGGTGGCACTTGCGAAA
>JAUVDV010000117.1 GCA_030595125.1 Deltaproteobacteria bacterium | reverse complement strand
GAGACCCGGTTACGGCTTTGGATGTTCTGTTTGCGATGACAACGCGTAAGAACAGATTTGCCGATTTATATATGAAAAAGTAGCTATGCGGGCTTCATCCGCAGTTTGGTAAAACCAAATGAAAGTTTATCGACACCCTCTTCAGCGACGGCGGGAAGCTCGTTTGCGAGCGTAGCAGGGCCAAAGATGATATAGTCCTCCCAATAGATAGTTTTGCGTCATAGAAAGGATCGGGGAATGGTCAGGTTTTCCGTATTGACGATCTGCTTTTCGGTGCTGGCATTTTCTTCTGTAGCCAGCGGCGCCACCTCGGATGAGGAAGCAAAGATCCAGTTCGAACAGGGCGTGGAGCTTTACAACGACGATGATTTCGAGCAAGCGGCAATCGCGTTCGAAAGAGCGTACGAGCTGAAGCCGAGTTACAGGATCCTCTTCAATATTGCGCAAACAGAGAACGAGCGGAAGAACTATGCCGCAGCGTTGAAAGCCTATCACCGGTACCTGAAGGATGGGGGCGATCAGATCGAAGCCGAGCGACGTGCGGAGGTCGAGAAGGAGTTCACACGCCTAAAGGCCCTTGTCGGGGGAATAACTGTGAAGACCGACATCAAGGGCGCCGTGGTGTTCGTGGATGGATTTCGGCACGCCGAGACTCCGTTTACCAAACCCATCCTGGTTGATCTGGGTGAGCATGAAGTGTTGATCAAGCGGGGCACTGAGGAGCTGCACCGTGAAACGATCAAGGTCGCGGGAGGTCAGAAGGTGGTGGTTGATCTCAAAGCGGGAGCCTCCGAAGCTACCCCCGCACAAGACGGGCCGGCCGTGCCGGAAGAAGAGGAAAGGGATTATCCCAGACGTGTCTGGACGTGGGTGGCGATGGGAGTTGGAGGCGCGGCTGCTATCGGCGCGGGTATCACGGGTGGGATGACGCTCGGCAAGGCCGGCGATATTGAAGACGATTGCGGCGGTGGATCCGAGTGCCCCATTTCACAAAAGGGCGCGGTGGATGACGCGAAAACACTGGGCAACGTGACCAATGTTCTTGTAGGACTGGCGGCGGTCGGTATTGCCGCGGGCATAGTGCTTTTCTTCGTTGAGCCCGGACTCGGAGATGAAAGGGACACGGCGGTAGTTACGCCGACGGCCATGTCAAACGGCGGCGGCATCGTCGTTTCGGGGAGTTTCTAGCAATGAAATACGCAGCACTTCTTTTCCCCGCCTTCATCTGCGCCTGCAACGCAGTCGCAGGCCTCAACAACATCACCTTCTATAACGATTCCGGTACCGACACCGACACCGATACAGACACCGACACTGATTCCGACACGGATTCAGACACCGACACTGATACGGACACGGATACGGATACCGACACGGATACCGACACGGATACCGGGCCGATTTGCACGTCGATTCCTAATTGGACTGAACACACGGTAGATGAGGCATTCGCTGGCGCTTATTCTGTATATGCGGCGGATGTGGACGGAGACGGCGATATGGACGTACTAGGCGCGGCAGTGGATGCCGACGATATCACTTGGTGGGAGAACACCACGGGCGACGGTACAGCCTGGACAGAACACACGGTGGACGGGGCATTCGACGGCGCCTTTTCGGTATACGCGGCGGACTTGGACGGAGATGGAAACATGGACGTGCTCGGAGCGGCGGCTGTTGCCGATGAAATCGCCTGGTGGGAAAACACCGCAGGCGACGGAACCGCCTGGACCAAGCACGCGGTGGATGTGGCATTCGATTACGCCTGTTCGGTATACGCAGCGGACGTTGACGGAGACGGGGACATGGACGTTCTCGGTGCGGCACGAGATGCCGACGACATTACATGGTGGGAGAACACCGCAGGCAACGGCACTGTTTGGGTTGAGCATACAGTGGATGGAGCATTTGACGGCGCCTGTTCGGTATACGCTGCGGACATTGACGGAGACGGGGACATGGACATTCTCGGAGCTGCGGATGGTGCCGATAGCATCACATGGTGGGAGAACACCGCAAGCGATGGAACCGCCTGGACCGAGCATACGGTGGCTGTGGCATTCGATGGCGCCTGGTCGGTATATGCGGCGGACTTGGACGGAGACGGGGATATGGACGTACTTGGCGCGGCGGTTGATGCCAATGAAATCAAATGGTGGGAGAACACGGCCGGCGACGGTACCGCCTGGACCGAGCACACGGTGGATGGGACATTCAATCAAGCCAGATCGGTATTCGCTGCCGACGTAGATGGCGATGGCGACATGGATGTGCTCGGCGCGGCCTGGGATGACGATGACATTGCCTGGTGGGAGAACACCGCGGGTGATGGAACCGCCTGGACAGAGCACACGGTGGATGGGACATTCGATGCCGCCTCTTCGGTATACGCTGCGGACGTTGACGGAGACGGGGACATGGATGTTCTCGGCGCGGCACGAAATGCCAACGACATCACCTGGTGGGAGAGCGATTGTGTTCCGTGAACGGTATGAAAAGTGACTTTGCCTGACTGCGACGTGGTCTATTTATTGGACCGCTGTATTCCTTGACTGAAGTGGGTGCTAGTGTCTTCTCGTTTCAACCAGCATGAGGGAGCAACAATGCTCAGACAAGGGGTCGCACTCTATCTGCGATATTTGAGGGGACCGACCCTGCGGGATCTAGCAGAATTTAAGAAAGTGTCGTTCTCTGACGATCTCGACGAAGTCAGGTTGAGGTTACTGGAGGTTTTTGGTTCGGACCTCGAGCTACTCATGAACCAGTTACGACGTTCGGACTTGATTGACCCCATTTACCATCTCTCTTTCGTTCACCCAGCCGGCCTATTCAGTTTTGGTTCACACGCTTGTCAAGCGAGAATGGATTCTCTTAAAGAGGTCGCCCTCAAAATCTTCTCAGAGAATTGGGGGCCGATTTTACCAGATGATCAACCGACGTCCGATTATAGATTTGGATGCGCCGCTGAGTATTTGTCATGGACCGTAATAAAGCTTAGGCCATGGGTAGATAATTGTGGACGTAAAGAGAATCCTATTGTGTTCGGTGGCACACCGTTTGACACCTCTCCCGAGGACATCATCAAGGCAACAGATCCAACCGAAAAATACGTTTTCTATGATTTCGCTAAGCTCATCAAGGAAAGGCCGGAGCTTTACAGTGAGATCTTTCTGGGTCGAAACACAGATACGTCACGCTATGACCCATCGGACCAAGGAAGGGACAGGGCGGTAAACGACATAATAAGTCGCCTCGATCTCGAATCGCTATCGCGACTTGGTGAAAAGGTTGGGTTGAAGTTGCCGGTGCCTTTTGAAGAGGGTTTGCGTCAGGTCCTCGCCGCTTACTCAAAGAGACCTGATCTGCTGATAGGCGACCTTCGCAAGCCGGAGCTCAAGAGCTTGGTTGATCGACTCGAGTTCTATTGCGACGGCAAGTTCGGATTATTCTACGTCGGTCACAAGGCCAAGCAGAAGGAGATCAGACAGGCCGCAAATGCTGTGTTCGTGGACGGTTGGCTTCCCATGTCCCCTGATGATGGCTTCGGCGAGCATATCACTGCAAGGTTCGGATCGGGTCTAGGCGATGTTGAAGAGGCTTCAAGTGATTCCGCAGATCCGATCGATACCTACGTGAGGGAATACTGTGAGCCTTGGGGGCCTCTAATTGCGGGATGTTCACCGTGGAGAACCATATGGTACTTTCATGCGCGTCTAGATATAAGGAATTTGGGGCTTGGCAATGACAGTTGACATAGCCATATTTTACGGGAGTTATTTGAGGGGATATCTCAGGACCGCTCAGTCTTCGTCGTCATCATCGTCTTCATGGTCATCGTCATTGTCGATTTCAATTTCGGTGGCGTCGTTGTAGGAGATGGTCAATCCCAGCCTCTCTAAAGACGCCCGAATGCGCCGTCTTTTATAGCGTCTTCTATACCACCTAGGAATTTCGTTCCAGTGAGTGCCATTTCAACTCCGCCCGGAGCTTGCTGCAAAAGCCCCTCTCTCTGTGCTTGAAGTGCCCACTCTTTTTTCCCTTCCGGGACAGAAAGAGAACCCTTTCCTGAACTCGCAATCTGTTGACGGAACTCACATACCCAGCTGAAGAACTCCTTCGATTCAGCTTGCTGACGCTTTACTTCTTCCCATTGTTCCTGGGCGATATTCAAAGACATGGCTCCATTCGCTACCGACTTTTTTGCTGTAGTCGTTGCGATGATTGCCGTAATCGCTGCGACGATCGCTGCAAACGCTGAAATAATCCCCAAGACGCCGCCAACACTCATTAGGTTATTGCCCATGTTTCACCTTTTCTTTTTTTCAAATCGGTCTTTCATTAAAAATCTGTGGCTTCAATTTGGCTACCAAAAGGAAGTTGTCAATGGCGAAATGAGGCAAGCGCATGTATACCGCTGTATACGCTCTTCACTTTTTTTTAGGGGATGGCGATACTGCTTCTTTTGGGGGATGCCGGTTATTCTGAAGAGTAAAAATCTCGCCGACTTTTTCCCGAGTACCAACCGATTCAAGAAAATGCAATTTCCCCAAAGGGAGGTGCTAGTCATCTTTTTTTCACAGTAATTCCGCCGACTTGGGGCTTCCGGAGTGCTCCGGGCGGGTTATTTCAAGGGTTTTGGCGCAATAACCGCCTTCATACCGAGATTTCCATCACTCTCGCTTTGTCAGTCTTGCTCGGCTCATCCATCTCTACGGAGAGGCAACCTTCCACAGCCTCGTAAATATTTGCCAGGAGTTCCTCAAAGGTCTCGCCCTGCGTAGCGCAGCCGGGAATGGCCGGGACTTCCGCCCAGAACCCACCCTCTTCGGCCTCGTGTATAACGACATTCAGTTTCATGTCCCGCCTCCTCAAGAGTAAGAATAGCACAGCTATATCCGAATTCCTTATTTAGAATCGAAGGAGGCAGGCCGGCGAACTAGTTTCCATCCCAGAAGTGGGGTTTTGAAAGAAGGTGCCCAGGTGCGTAAGCTGCACAGCACAAAATGCTGTGTATGTATCCTTCGATACCTACCATATTTTGTGCAAAGCAGATTGCGTGCATGGGTGACTTCTCCGAAACAACCACTTCTGAGATGGGAACGAACTAGATGTTGTGACAGATTCTGCACATCTTGTGCGTCGTGCGTTCGCTCCTGGCCACCGGAGATTTCCAGCCCGGGGGATGCGGGTTGACGCCGCCGCTGCTGTGGCAATGCAAGCAGTTGGAACTCGGACCCTGGTCGTGGCAGGACGCACACTCTATGATCCGGCGCCTTGCAGCGTGGCTGTGTGACGTGGCCGTACGGGGGGTCATCCAGTCGGCCGGGTGCGGGTTGCGGAGTCCGAGATGGCCTCCGACCCCGTTGCGCTCGTGACACGAAGAACAGAATGATGTGCCGTGACACTTCATGCAGCCGGTGTCCCCGATACGGCCTTCGATGGCATGGCGGGACATCCAGTCACCCTGATGAACGAAGTTCCTGTCCACGCGCTCGGGGAATCTCAAGGAGGGGCGCACTGTCATTGTCCTGGCGTGACAGTCACCGCAGAACGACTGGTCATGGCAGATCGCGCACTGTTCAGCCTCTCCCGCCGCCGCCTTGAGCCCGTGCCGTTTGAAGAATCCCTCCTCGTGAGAATAAATGGTCTCCGGCTTGCGCTGGTTGAGATCCAGCCGATCATGGCAGAGCTGGCAGCGTCCGGAATCCATGTCCTCCTGGTGACATGCATTGCACTCCACGTGTTGTGGAATCAGCCTGTTCTTCGGGGAGATGTCGGCCGCATGCGCCGCGTCCGCGTGACAGTCTGCGCAATCAGAGGATCGGTCTTCGTGAAGCTGATGCGAGAAGATGATATGCGTCGCCTTGGGCCTGTCATAGGTATCCGGCTCGTCGGCGTTGGTATGACACTTGGAACAGTTGTCCTCACTCTCGATATCGTGGCAATCAGCGCATCCCTCCATCTTGAGGAAGGCGTACACTTTTTGTTCGGCATCCTTGTTGACGTCCCCGTGGCAATCGCCGCACTCCATTCCCTGCTCTGCGTGAACGTGATGGGAGAAGACAATTGTGTCACGACCGTTCTGGTTTGCAGCCGTACAAGCTGCAACGAGGCCCACACAGGCAAGGAATATCAGGCTCCTGTCAAAAAGCTGTGTCCTCATGGCTGCCTCCGCTCTACGAAGCTGACGTCGAAGTTGTAATTGAACTTCACCATGCCTCGAACTTCGTGCTGTGCGTAAGGATTGGCGCCTGCGGCCATTGAACCACCGGCTTCGATTGTTTCGTTGCCGTAGAAAAGGCCCAGATCGCCGAGGAACCCTACATCTGTCTCGTTGACTTCCTTGTCATAGAAATCAAGGTAGACATTGGCGGAGGCACGCAGCTGCGGCATCCCGAGAGGGATCATCGTTCCAAGCCTGAGTTGGTTGATACCCTGCTCGTCCCCGCCGAGGCGACGGTAGTCGAACAACACAAGCCCGGCTTGTTGCACCCCGAAGTTCGCGGAAATACCAGCGTGCACCTCGTACCCCAGTTCAATTTCATCCTCGTACAGGACGTCGACTCCATCGGAAACGTCCTCGATGTAGCTGTAGAAATGCTGGTGATACCCAGCGTGCATACCCAGCCAATCGAGCGGCTTGAGGCGCACCATGCCGCCTACCGAATCGTACTCCTCCATCGAGAAGACGGAGAAAATGGACATGTGCGACAGATAGAGAGTTGGATCGGCGTGCCGGTATTCCGCGCTCAACGTGAGCACATCGATGGGATAGAAATCCAGGGCGAGGTTTGCTTCGCGCAGCCTCGTGGACAACAAATCCATCGTCGCGTTTCCGGTGGCGCCGAACCACTTGAGCGGGGTCATGTCGAGATCGACTCCGAACAGCTGCCGATCCACTTCATCCAATTCTGTTACGTGCAGAATCGAAGCGCCGGCCGAAACCTTGCCCGACATTCGGTAGAAAAGCCTCCCACCGACCGCGTAGTCACCCTCGCGCTCCCAGTCGCTGAAGCCGGCTCCGAAGTCATCGTAGCCAAGATCTGCGGGTTGTTCTCGGTACCACTCGGGTCCACGATAGGGAGAGACTACGAGCCCACCCAACGCTTCGATGCCCAGGTGAATGGGAGATTCGTACGACGCGTATATGCCGTCCAAGGTCAAACCCTGTGTCGTGCCGGAATAGATCGCCTGTCTGCCGATCTTGATGTCGGCGCCGTAGTCACGAAACTGAAGATACAAATACGTGGGGTCTGCCACGACACGCTGATCGAAATAGACGTCGGCGAGATCGAGTCCGGCCCATCCCTGGAAATGGATGGACAGGCCCTTGTGCCCGATCTCGTCCGCGCGCAACTCTATGGTCTCGTAAAATGGAAACACGTTATCGGAACGAACACCGTAACGTCCTCCTCCGAGATGACGCACCCGCGATTTTTGCGACATGAACAGCTCCGAACGAGATCGACCGGAGATCCTTGTGTTCAGATCGTCGGGGTTTGCCACAACGGATACCACCGGAGGATCCGATGCTGGATCGACCTCCTCCTTCGCACTCGCCTCTGCGGAGGATTCCTCCACGTCGCCCTCTTCGGCGACGGCAGCGGTTTCTGGTTGCGCCGCCGGTTCCTCGGAAGCCTCCTCGCCGGCAGGCTCGGCGGCTTCTTCGGTATCCGGTTGCGCGGGTGGTGCGTCCGTACCCTCCTCGGCTGGCTCGGCGGCAGCATCGCCAGGCGCCTTGTCATCCGGGGCGGCTTCTTCAGCGGCGACCTCTTCTTGCGCCCAGACATTTGACGCAGTCAAGATCATGATTGCTGTTATTGAGAACCACTTCACTGTTCCACTCCTCCGTCGCTTGTGGATGCAAAGTCAATATATCCGTTGATGTGGACATCCATGTCAAGCTTTCCATCCACGTAAGCAGCGGAGTGGCACGAAGAACATGCCCCGGATGTCGGGTGAGCATCCGGTGGCGGAATAGCGTGGCACATGCCACACTGCATACCCATCTCCAGAGTATCGCTCCAATTCGGTTCCGTGTATGTTCCACCGCTCAATCCGGCGCCGTGACAGTGCACGTTCGCGCACTTTGCGCCGTCCCATTCGGGTTCGAGGCCCTGGGCCCTCGCAATGCTCCCTTCAGGGAAAATAACCTGCACATCGCCGTCCATATGCCCCTCGACATACCAATCGTCAGGAATCATATGACAATCCCCGCAGACCATCGGCTGACCGAAAACCTGCGGGGTGAGGTGCGCTACGTGCGCTGCGCTTTCTCCAAGGGAGTGGCACATTTCGCAACTGTTGTCGTTGCCGCCGTCGACAACATCGTCATTGTGTACTTCGAGGCAAGCCGCCAGGCACATGCTCATGCCGACGACCATGCTCATTAGAACGAATTGAGTTACTGGTTTTCGACTCTTCATCAACTTTGGCCCTCCTACCTGTATCCCTCTCGCCGCGCAAGAATGTCGAAGCGCGAGCTCATCGTTTCCAATTCGGTGACGCCGTACTCGTCGTCGCCCAGTTTTCTACGATCAATTTGTTTCAGGTACCTCTTGCAGACATCGCAAAGCAACGCGCTCAATCCAGACTCGTCGTCAACTGTGAACCGCCTGAATTTTTTCTGATCTTCGCTGCCGCAAAATGGACACCCGATACGCTTGTAGCGCCATACCGTTTCGCACATGCCGCAAGCCAGCTTGCGAACGCCCTCCTCGCCCTCAATGATGGAGATGCGTGGATGGCTTCCGCACACCGGGCAAGCACCTGTTCGCGAAGTTTTCACCTCGTCATCAAACAAGCCCTTGATCCCGGCCGAATGCCAGGTAAGCGTAGCTCGTGCGAGTTGCTCCACCAGGAACAACAGCGTATCCAGAGCCAGCCCGGAATCCAATGCGGCCTTTTCGACTGCGTGCGAATCACCGGTCACGACGACACTTGTCAAAGCGGAGAGATCGAGACCGCCGCCTTCTATGATTTTCTTGGCGGCATCGGCCTCTGGTTTGTCGAACACTTCGTTTTTTACAACCGTATCCAGAATACGAATCGCGGCATCGCAAAGGGCCCCTTCCTCGGGCAGAGCTACGGGTAGTTCCAGAACTGGTTTCCCGCTGGAAATTCGCTCGCGAGCGACGTCGCCGGTGAGCTGCTGAAGCTCACTCTTTTTATCCAGCGACGCCGCCAATGAAGCGCGTATTTCCTTCAGCTCCTGGTGAAATCGAGCAAACTCTTCCACCGGGAACTTGCGCCCGCCGTCGGTTTGAGGCATCGACTCGCCTATATGCTCAGCCACTTCGCTCCTCAACCCTTCTTTTTCTCGCCCTTGGACATATCAATTCCAAGCGGCTTCAACAAACCGGCCAGCGCTGAACGACGATCATGAGGTTCGACCTTCTGCGGCTGGGCATCGGCCATGGTTGTCGGCGTGAGACCAAGATCCTCGGCCGAGCGATTGAGGATCCACTGTGCGCTGTAACCCGTACCAGGATAGGTGTTGGTATTGGTAAGCAAACTCTCGTCGATGAATTGGATTGCACCTGACGGACAGGTCTTGGCACAAGCGGGAACCGCCTCGATCGTTGTGGAGGGGAGAACTCCCGCCGCTGTTTCATCCTGACCTGCGGCAACTGTGTTATCGCCACCCACAGAACCGGTAACGCGATCGTTACACAGCTTGCACTTGTGCGCGCGGTAGTAGGTTGTGACAACCCCGTCGTCGTCCATTGACGTCTCCAACTTGGGAATGCCATACGGGCACTGGGCTACACACTCTCCGCAGCAATCGCCACACAGCTCGCTGTGAATAACAACCGCGCCGGTGTCGGGATCCTTCGTAATTGCGCCTTCAACCGGACAGTACTGCATGCAGAACGGCTCAGGGCAGTGACGGCACGCATCCGGGAAAAAGGTGAACTGGACCGATCCGTCCGAGTTCAGGAACTCATGAAAACGCACGAGATTCCAGGTCTTGGCGCTGAGATTGGGCGGGTTCTCGTATGAACCCATATTCAGACCCTCTTCTTGGGTGACCGCAGGAAGCTGGTTCCACTGCTTGCATGCAACCTGGCAACCGCGGCAGCCCTGGCAGAGAGAAAGATCGATTACTTTTACTTTTGCCATTGTGTTGCCTCCCTATGCCTTTGTCACGTTACAGAGGAATGCCTTGTATTCGGGAATCCTCGTGTTGCAGTCACCAACGTGCGGCGTAAGTATGTTTGCTGAATCACCCGTGGCCAATCCCGAAGGACCAAAGTGCCACGGCATCCCAATCTGGTGCGTAGGCTGATCCGAATCGTTGAGGTAGAACGGCTTGAACCGGTGCGTTACGATGGCGTACGCCCTGATCTCTCCTCTCACATTGTCAATGATAACCTCATCACCGGACACGATGCCCTTTTCCTGCGCGAGCTCGTAGCTCATCTCGATGAACATGTAGGGCATCATCTCGCAAAGCCATGGGATGCTACGCGTCATACAACCGGCCTGCCAGTGCTCTGTGACACGGTAGGTCGTCGCGACGATTGGATACTGCGTCGAATCGGAGAACTCACCCTGCTCGCCACCGTAGATGTGAACCGCCGGGGTGAACTCCCTCGGATTGACGATGGAACTGGAGAGCGGACTCTCCATCGGCTCGTAGTGCTCAGTAAGCGGGCCGTCCGCGCGTCCCATTCCGAAGAGGCGGCTGTGTCCCTCCGGCTTCATGATGAAGGGATGCCTGTATGAATTGCCGGCTGCCGGGTCGGTAACCCATCCGCCGTCCGGAATATCACCGGCGGTCGGTTTTTTGTACGTGCCGGAGGTCGGATCCTGGTCGACAACAATTACCGCGCGGTTGGGATCCCAGGGCTCCTGAGTATCGGGCCGCAGCGATGCGCGATTGTAAATGATGCGGCGGTTGATCGGCCAGCACCACGACCACTCGGAGTAAAGTCCGATCCCCGAAATATCCTGTGCGTTGCTGTTGTCGCGATCCTTGAGCCGGTTGCGTCCATCGGCCTGATTGATCTGGCCGCAATAGAGCCAGTTACCGGAGGTGGTGGTTCCGTCAGCCGCGAGGCCGACAAAGTTCTTGACCGGACCGGAACCGTCGACGTATTCACCGTTGATCTCCATGGCTACCTGGTCGACATCCACATGATCGTCGCCCGATGAGTAGCACGGCCACGAAAGGTCCGTGATGGCCGCAGGATAGGCGGTGCCGGGGTTGCCCTGCATTGCGAGCACCAGCTCACTGACTATCCAGGCATCGTCTTTGGCATCTCCGGGCGGGTCGACCGCCTTGTAACGCCACTGTGCCCAGCGGCCGGAATTGACGACAGAACCTTCTTTTTCGTAGGAGCCGGCGGCCGGAAGCTGCCAGACCTCGGTGTCGATATCGCCCGGGTCAACGTCGTTACCGTCAACGTCCTGTGCATGATCCCAGAATACCGATGTGTCGGTCGCCCACAGGTCGACACACACCATCCAATCGAGCTTGGCCATGGCCCTTCGCTCGAAACCGGCGCTGGGTCCGCCTACTGCGGGGTTCTGACCCCAGCAGAACAGGCCCGTGATTGTCCCGTCATTGATCTTGTCGAAAATCGACATGTGAGAATAGTTGGTGGCATCGTCGATCTTGCCCAGGTGATGGTAACAGAACTCATTGGCCGACGTAGCGTTGCTTCCGTAGAAAGCCTTGAGCAGGGAGACCATGTACTTGGGAGAATGCTGCCACCAGTTGGCGCTCCGAGGATCGTTGTTCTGGGGTGTCCACTTCCACAGGAATGATGCCTTGGCCTCATCCTGCTGCGCCGTGGTCAACCCCATGAACGTTGGATCGTATTGATCTTGATTGTATACGATATCATTAGCAGTGACGGTGTCGAGACCCAGCGTTGTGTTGGACGCGCGCGGCGTCTTCAGGTAGCCCGGAAGGATGTGGTACAGCAACGCCATGTCGGTAGAGCCCTGAACGTTGGACTCGCCGCGAAGCGCGTTGATGCCGCCACCCGCGAGCCCGGTGTTACCCATGAGCAGTTGCAGGATTGCATAGGTCCTGACGTTCTGGGTACCGTAGGTGTGCTGCGTGGTTCCCATGGCGTAGAGAATTGTTCCACACTTGTCTGACTGACCGGTCGCCGTGTAAAGATCGGCAACATCGATAAACTTGTCGGCCGGGCATCCGGTGATCTTCTTCACCATTTCGGGGGTGTACCGTGAATAGTGGTCCTTCATGATGTTGAACACGCAGTTCGGGTCGGACATGGTGAGGTCCTTGAGGGGAATTCCAGGAAGAACCCAATCGAGACCCGTCTCGGTCGAAGTAGGCGCGTAGCCCGTGAGAGTCAACGTGGTAGCGGTGGCGCCCTCGATTGTGAACGTGCCGGTGTTGGCACCCGAAATGATCGACACTTTTCGCCCGATCAGATCCGTGGAGAACGTAGCGCCGGCTGCGGTCAGAACATTGGAGGCACTGGTTACAGCGCCGTCGGCGCCGGTCTGCTCGTCGGTCTGGTACGCCCAGGTCGACTTGTCGTATGAACCGGTGCTCGTGGTTCCCGAACCGGAAAAACCGGAGAAGAAGCCGGTGCTCGTGTCGAAATTGTAACCACTGTTAATGAGCAATGACCCGTTTGTATAATGACGAATGTAATCGTAATTGAATCTGCCGCGGGTCAACGCGTAATTGATGATGCCGTTGATGAACGCAATGTCGGTACCGGAACGTATTGGTGCGTACAAATCGGACACCGCCGAGGTCCTCGTGACCCTCGGGTCAACGGAGATAATCTTGGTGCCTCGATTCTTGCGACCTTCCTGGAGCCACTTGAAAGACATCGGGTGATTCTCGGCAGCGTTCGAGCCGATAATCATCGCAACATCCGTGTTCTTCATATCGACCCAATGGTTTGTCATGGCACCGCGACCGAAAGTTTCCGCCAAACTGGCGACAGTTGCGCTGTGTCATATTCGTGCTTGGTGCTCTATGTACACCAGACCCATTGCGCGCATGGCCTTGACAATCAGGTAGCACTCTTCCGTATCCAGTGCCGCACCGCCAAGAGAGGCGATTCCGGTTGTCCGATTGACCGTCTGGCCACCCGTGTCGGTTGTTTCGAAAGTTGCGTCGCGCGTCGTTCGGACCTTTGCCGCAATCTCGCTGATCGCGGTAGGCCAGTCGACATCTTCCCACTCTGTCGCACCGGCACGGCGAACACGCGGAGTGGTCAGCCGGAAACCCGTCTCGTTGTTACGGATCTGGTAGAGTGACTGACCCTTCGAGCAGAGCGCGCCGCGGTTGACCGGGTGATCGGGATCGCCCTCGATGTTGACCACCACCGCGTCGGTACCCTCGCCGGCCGTTGTCACGATCGCGCCACAACCGCAACCGCAGTACGGGCAGATTGTGGTGCTGACCGCACCGAACTTGACGTGGGTATTGTCTTCCCACGCCGGAGGTGTCTCACCGTCAACAGCGCAGATTCCCGCGCCTCCATCAGGCCCTGCATCTACCAGTGGCGTTTTCTTGTCATCATCGCAACCGATGAGTTGCCAGCTGACAACGCTTGCCCCGGTAACTCCCATGAACAATCGTCTTGAAACCTTTTTCACATTGTCCTCCATTGCAAAAGCTTCTCGACCCGTTTAAGACCGGCCTTGATTTCCAGTCTTGTTTTTTCCAATTTCCCCAAACCTTATTGGCATTGAATTCAATAAGTAGAACACTACCGCTGCGGGGAAAAGAACATGAGTCAGATCATACAGATTCCAGTTTTTTTCACTTTTACTGCAATGTGTCTTCTGTGACATAGTGGCATAAGTAGTGCTACTATAAGGGTTTTTTAGGAGAATTCTTCCTTCGTCCTGCGATTGTTTGCCGGCAGATTCCAGTCACGCTGTCCGAACTCAAACAGGTGAATACTCGAGCACGTTGATAAAAACTTCCTTATTATTATGTCGCAATTGTACACCAACGGATTACAACCATACTGTTTGAACTCGGGCAGGTCAGGGGCAGGTCAGACTCCCTCAAGATAGAGTTTCGCATTTGAGAGATCCCGCAACGGCGTTGCACGCATGCACGGCAAAAAAAAAGCCCAGCCGAATTACTTCGACTGGGCAAAAAAATAAACCCGGCGATGACCTACTCTCCCACAGAGTCACCTCTGCAGTACCATCGGCGCTGGAGGACTTAACTTCCGAGTTCGGAATGGTATCGGGTGTGGCCCCTCCGCTATCGTCGCCGGAAAACTTTAAATAGAACCTATAAGAACTATAGGGCCTATTTTATTTCCTGTTCAAATTTTCAAAAAACCAAGTCCAGTAACAACTATCTCCTGGACAAAACCTTGGTCTCAAATAATCTCACGCTCCTTAGACACACGGTCAAGCCTCACGGGCAATTAGTACCAGTTAGCTAAACGTGTTAACCACGATTACACACCTGGCCTATCAACGTTGTATTCTCCAACGACCCTTTAGGGACCCGAAGGTCCAGGGAGACCTAATCTTGAAGGCGGCTTCCCGCTTAGATGCTTTCAGCGGTTATCCGGTCCAGATATAGCTACCCGGCAATGCCCTTGGCAGGACAACCGGAACACTAGGGATCTGTCCACCCCGGTCCTCTCGTACTAGGGGCAGCTCTTCTCAAGTCTCCTGCGCCCACGGCAGATAGGGACCGAACTGTCTCACGACGTTCTAAACCCAGCTCGCGTACC
>JAUVDV010000057.1 GCA_030595125.1 Deltaproteobacteria bacterium | reverse complement strand
CAGGATGATCGCCACCCACATAAAGAGCCCCACTTTTTCGAAGAGGTCAGTAAATTATCTTGTCTGTGCTGCGCGCCCATGCCTCGAGGACTTCGAGAGCTTCTTCCCTCAATATTTGTGACATGGGCAACTCGCGCGTCTTGGGCGGCAAGCTTATCTCTCGATAGATGAGCGAATCGTCGAAACCGGCGGAAGAAGCGTCCATGTGTGTGCAGGCAAACCATACTCTGTCGATCCTGGCCCAGTATATCGCCGCCATGCACATGGGACACGGCTCGCAGCTGGCGAAGATTTCACATCCCGCAAGGCTGTGAGTGCCGAGGATCCGGCAAGCATTGCGAATAGCAATGACCTCCGCGTGGGCAGTCGGATCATTGTTTTTCACGACCTGGTTGAAGCCGCGGGCTATGATCTCCGAGTCCTTGACCACGAGGGCGCCAAAGGGACCGCCGTAGCCCAGGGATTTCCATTGCCGGGAATCCTCGATGGCCTCTCTCATAAATTGTTCAGCAGAAGTGGTCATTGGGAAAACCGTTTAGTCGTAATTATGGGATCAGTTGAGGCAGCCGCTGGTCACGTCCGCGCAGCTGTCTGCCAGATTGCCTCGAATGCACACGTCTCCGCCAAAGCCCGAGAGCCCGTTGAGCAGGGCGAGCGCGTCGCAGGTGGGAAGGGTTGGGTTGTCCTGGATGCTGAAGTAATCGACGAGGGAAGTCAGTCCGTCGAGACCGCTAACGTTGTTGAGTATGTCATTCCCTTCGATCTGGAGCGTGCCGCCGAGGGCGCCCGAGATAGAGGACAATCCGTTGAGATTTTGGAGATCCCCGTTGTCGGCGATTCTCAACATGCCGCCGATCGACGTGATTCCCGAGAGTCCGCCCACGTTGGCCAGGTGAAGGTTGTTGTACAGAGAGAGCGGACCGTTTATTGCTCCGGCCAGGCTCGACAGGCCGTCGAGATTGAGCAGCTCGATATTGTCGGCGATGATGATATGCCCGCCCAGGCTGTTGAGGTTGCCCAGGGCGGAGAGGTTGAGGAGCGCCTGGTTGCCGATGATTGTCAGGTTGTCGCCGACGGAGGTGAGATTGGTCAGGCCGCCGAGATCGGTCATGAGTTGGCTGGTTATCTGGAGTCGTCCGCCCACCGTCTCGAGGCATTCGAGGCCGTTGAGTCCCTGCAGATCCGTTGACGTTATATCGAGGTGGCCGGATACTTCGGTGTAGTTGACGAGTTCAAAAACTGCGGTCAGATCCGCGACCATGTAATCCCCGTCCCAGACGCCGTTCTGGCAGTCGAGCCCCGCGTCGGTCCCGCCGTCGTTCTTGTTGTCGGGATCGCCATCGCAGGATGACAGCATCAAAGAGACAATGAGGGCCATGCAGAGCAGAAAAGGGTGTTTCTTCATGATGATTCTCCTGAATTAATCCGACTTATAGAAAAGGCTCCAAATGCGCGCGAGCCGATTACTCTTGAATGGCTACCTTGATCATCTTGACCGGCGTGATCGGGCGATCTCCGGCTCCTGTGGGCGTGGATTCGATGGCTGTGACCACGTCCATCCCCTCCGACACCTTGCCGAATACCGGGTGTTTCGAGGGTCCACCGGTGAACCAGTCCAGGTTGCTGTTGTGCACCGTATTCAGAAAGAACTGGGACCCCCCGGAGTTGGGCCGGCCAGTGTTGGCCATGGAAATGGTCCCCGGCTCGTTGGAAAACTTGGCGTCATCCGGGTGTTCGTCCTGGATTGTGCCGTGAGGAGGACCGCCGGTTCCCGCCTGCGAGCTGTTGGGGTCCTTGCTGTGAGGGCAGCCAAATTGGCACATGAAGCCCTTGATGACACGGTGAAAATGAAGCCCGTCGTAAAATCCGCTCTTCGCGAGCTCGACGAAGTTACCGGCAGTTATGGGCATCTTGTCCGAGAACAGCTCCATCTTGAAGGTTCCCAGGGATGTTTCGCAAACAGCTATTGGATTGGTCATGTAATAACTCCTGTGACAGTTCGTTTTCGAACGATAGACTAAACTGCTTTGGAAACTTTGTCATCACTCCGTTATTTCTTGGTTACTATGCTAGAAATGAACAACTAATCAAATGGAGAGTTATTTTCAAGGAGGCATGTTGTGCGTTTTCTGATTAATTGCCTGTTCTTATTCATCATCCTTTTCATTGTGTCGTGCGCAACGTTGGAGGCGACTCCTGTCGAAGACGACACGTCGAGCAGTAGTGATTCTGATTCTGATTCTAATTCGGATAGCGACACGGACGATGGTCCTGTCGAGTGTGATGAAGACAACGCGGAGGAACTGTGCGGCGACCCGGACTTGTGCGTGGACGGATACTGTTGCGATACGGTGTGCGACGGTGACTGCGACGCATGCAACCTGCCCGGGCTCGAGGGAACCTGTAGCCTCCAGGACTCCTCGGTGCTGTGCCGGGATGTCACAGGTATTTGCGACGTGGAGGAGTACTGTGACGGCGAGAACGCAGACTGTCCCGCGGATGAGATCCTGGGCACGGATGACGAATGTCGCCCCGCGGCGAGCGACTGTGACGTGGCGGAGTATTGCGACGGCGTGAGCGCGAGCGGATGCTCCCCGGAGGAGTTCGAGCCGGTGGATGCGCCTTGCGGATCCCCTGCCGACGACGAGTGCGACAACCCGGACACCTGCGACGGTTCCGGAACCTGCCTGGAGAACCAGGAGCCCGCCAGCACGTCTTGTGGCGATACGTCTTTTAGCGAGTGCGACAACCCGGACACCTGCGACGGTTCCGGAACCTGCCTGGAGAACCAGGAGCCCGCCAGCACGCCTTGTGGCGATACGTCTTTTGGCGAGTGCGACAATCCGGATACCTGCGACGGCGTCGGAGCGTGTCAGCCCAACTACATGCCTTCCACCACCGCTTGCGGTTCATCCGCGGATTCCATCTGCGATCACGCTGATATGTGCGACGGCTCGGGTTTGTGCGATACCAATATCGAGCCGAACACCGTGGAGTGCAGGGTCGCGGTGAACGATTGCGACATCGCGGAATTCTGCGACGGGGTAGGTAGTTGTCCCTCGGATTCGATCAAGAGCCCCGGGGCATCTTGCGGAGATCCCAATGATGACGAGTGCGACAACCCGGATACTTGCGATTCCGCAATGAACTGCCTGCCCAACTACGAACCGTCGACCACCTCGTGCTCTGCGGCGAGCGCGTGCGAGATAGCGGATCACTGCGACGGCGCGGGTTCATGTGGAGGCGGAGGATTGCTCCCTCCGGGGACCCTTTGTGGTTCAACACTGAACAACGATTGCGACAACCCGGATACCTGCGATTCAGTGGGTACTTGCCTGTCTAACTACGAATCTTCTTCTACCTCCTGCGGGTCGTCCTATTCGGATGATTGCGACAACGCCGATATGTGCGACGGTTCCGGCAGCTGTCTCGACAACTACGAGTTGTCCGGCATATTCTGCGGCGATTTTTCCAACACTGACTGCACAGATCCCGATACGTGCGACGGTTCCGGCTCGTGCCAATCCAATCACGAGCCTCTCAGTACACCGTGTGGTTCCTCTTCGAGTTCCACGTGCGACTCGGCGGACTCCTGTGACGGGATGGGGACGTGTGATCAGAACCTGGCGACGCCGAGCACGATTTGTCGAATGGCAGTGGGTGACTGCGATGTCACGGAGTACTGCGACGGGGTGGGGGGGTGCCCGTCGAATTCGTTTGTGGGGCCGGGTGTCAACTGTGGCAGCGGTCCAGCGATCTGCTCTGATCAGGATACGTGCGACGGCGCCGGGATCTGCCTGCCAAACCATTACGGAACCACCGTATCCTGTGGCAGCTCGGTAACCGAGTATCAGTGCTCCGGCGGATCAGGCGGATGCCTGGAGCAGCCTCAGACCCGAACAGTAGACCAGCATTGTGACGGGGGCGGGACCTGCATCCCGGACGGGTCGGTGCCCTGGAGTAATCTGGGATCGGCATGCGGATCGGACTACCTGTGCTGGGCGGGTGGGAGCGGTGCGGGGTGCGATCTGTGCGATACACTTCCGTCCGATTATTGCAGTGGCGGCAACGCATATCATTACACTTCCAACGGCACGTGCTCCAGCGGCGCTTGTAGCTACACACCGACCATGGAGGTGTGCACTGCGGGATGCACCGGCGCGGGAGTGTGCCAGACGTGCCTGGGCACCATCTGGAGCACCAATAATCACTGCTACTGGTATGTTTCCGCCGCTACGAGCTGGAGCGCCGCCGAAGCGGATTGCGTCGCAGACGGTGGGCACCTGGCGTCTATCACCACCGCTGCGGAGAACACCTTTGTAAACGGCCTTGCGTCGGCCAACTACTGGATCGGTCTCAAGGACAACGCCACCGCCTCGGCAGCCCTCGGCAACTGCGACGACTGCTCCGAATGCTGCCTCCTGAGTTCCGCAGGTGGTCACTACACGGGGAACAACATGACGTTTGACGACTGGTACCTGGACTGTGGGCCATCCGGCTACGGGGATTCCCTGACGCAGATCAGCATTACGAACGCCGGGTACTGGGTGTTCTCAACGAACGGTAGCAACTACGACACGGTCATCGAGGTCGACAATGGCACGTACAACAGCTGCTCTTCCACATCATCGTGTCTCGGAACCACGGTTTACGGCTGCGACGATGATGGTGGGCCGGGCTTGAACTCGCTGCTCAGGCTGTATCTCAATGCCGGCAGTTATCTCGTCTTCATCGACGGTTACAGCGAAGGCAGTTGGGTCCTCGACGTCCGGCGGTTCGTCAATACGGACGGCGACGCCTACTCCTGGCACAACTGGGGCTCGGAGCAACCCGACAACGCCAGCAATAACGAGGACTGCACCGAGATCTCTTACAGCGCCGGCACGTGGAACGACTTACCCTGCACGACCGCCCGGCCCTATGTCTGCGAGATGCTGTAGGCTTTTCCAGTAGATGCGCCACCAATAATGAGCACACAAATGAAAAAAGGAGTTCTGTTGGTTTTGCTGCTCGTCGTGACCGGTTGCGCCATGGCTCCCGGCGACGGTGACGCGGTTGCTTTGATCTCGGTCACACCCGATCACGTAGTCGCGGGGCAGAGCGCACAAGTCACAATAGAGGGACTTGCCCTCGAACCTACCATGTACCGCAATGCGAATTGCTCCGGCGATTCAATAGAAATCGACGACGAATTTCAGGGCGCGATTGGGGACAATGATCTCGAATCGATGGTCTGGATTGACGGACAACACCTCGAGGCGACCGTTCCTGATGACCTGCCGGCCGGGACCTACTCGGTGAGCATCGTCGATCCCCGAGGTCGGTCAGCAATCCTGGAGGACGCATTCACCGTGCTCGGGGCAGGCGACACCGACACCGATACCGATACAGACACAGATACCGCAACTGATTGCAGCGACAACTTGCTCGACAACCCGGGAGCAGAGGACGGGGACATGTCCGGATGGGAGGTTACTGAAAATGGTGGCTACGGCTGGGCATCCATCGTCTCCACGTATGCATACGAGGGCGATCGATACTTCGGAACCTCTTACGAATGGTGTCGTCGCTTTCAGCAGATCGATCTCCTGTCCCTTGGTTTTTCCGAGGAGGAGCTTGATGCACAGCCCGAGATCCGCGTCTCGGAGTGGGTGGGGGAAATTTACGCGCCGGATGAGTATGAGGTGACTGTCGAGCTTCTCAATGGTGACCAGATCGTGATCAATAACTGGACTGTCGCCACGACGACCGATGGCGACGCCACATGCACTACTGCGGATTGTTTCTGGGACGACGACGATTGGGTCGAGGTTTCCCATGTCTTCACGGAATACGGCGCAGGTTTACGCTACATTCGGTTCTCGGACGGCGCCGTCGATACGGAATGGTGGCTTGATTGGTATGGAGCTGTCTTCGACGCGGCCGAAGTGATTATCTGTCAATGAGCGCCAATAAAGAAGCAGTTTGGTAGATTCTTTTTTGTGGTATCGTTTCGCCCATGAATTCATTACCGACAAAGAAGAAAATGATGGGAATACTGACGCACTTATTGGCGTTGATTGCTCTCCTGTTGTGCTGCGGTCTGGCGCAGGCGAAAGTGGCGAGCAAACCCGACAAGGAAGCCCGAAAGCAGTTCAAGCAGGGAATCACCCTGTACAAAGAGGGCAAGAGCGAACTGGCCGCCATCGCCTTCGAGAGGGCCTACGAACTCAATCCCAGCTACAAGATCCTATACAATATCGGGCAGGTCGAAAACCACCTGGAGCACTACGCCGCCGCGTTCACGGCCTACAATCGCTACCTCGACGAGGGCGGCGACAAGATCAAACCGAAACGGCGAAAAGCAGTGGAAATAGAAATTGAGCGACTGGAGACCCTGGTGGGGTTCATCCAGGTTGTTTCCCCTGTGGACGGGGCCAGGGTCAAGATCAACAGCGAGGCCGCCGGGACCACGCCTCTGGAGCAGCCCGTGCTCGTGGACATCGGCAAGCACGAGGTGGTGGTACAGCATGCAGGAGAGGACCTTCTGGTGGAGGTTGTGAAGGTCGCCGGGGGGGAGACAATCGAGCTGACAGTGGAAGTGAAAGAAGAGCCGAAACCTCTCCCCGTCCCCACCACGGTTGCGGTGGCCCCGGAGGAGCCCCGGAAACGCGTATGGACATGGGTGGCCGGCGGGGTCGGAGTTGCCTCCGGAATAGCCGCTGCGGTCACGGGAGGGATCGCCTCGTCCCGCGCGAAGACCCTGGAGAACAACTGTACGGGAGACGACTGTCCCCCGGCCCAGTGGGACACCCTGGATTCCACGCGCACTCTGGCAACCACCACCAACGTCCTGATCGGCGTTGCCGCCGCCGGGGTGGCAGCGGGCGTGGCCCTGTTCTTCATTGAGCCCCGCCTCGGCAGGGAAGAGATACCGGTGGTGGCGCCGGCGATTACAGAAGACAGCGCATTTCTTTCTGTAACGGGGAGGTTCTAGTCATGGGCAGGAATTCAATCATCATTGCAATCGCTGCCCTGTATCTGGCCGGTTGCCACACAGTTCTGGGCCTGGGAGATTACGAGAAGGCGGAGGGTGAGAGTTCCGATACCGATACTGACGCCGACACCGACGCCGATACCGATTCCGACACAGATTCCGATACAGATTCCGACACCGATTCCGATACCGACACCGACACGGATTGTACTCCCTCGGTTTCCGAGCAATGCTCGGGAGGAGATGTCCACTCCTTTGATTCGTGCGATCAGAGCGAGGGGGTTGTCGAGGACTGCACCGATCACCAAGTCTGCGTAAATATTACCACCACCACTGCAGAGTGTCAGTGCGCGGGCAACTGGGATCCGGCCGATGACTGCAACAGCTGCGTGGACGGCTGGGGTGACGTCAGCTTCGATCAGTGCGGGACCTGCGTTCGGTATGTGGACGCCGCCGCGACCGGAGCGGAAACAGGCATCAACTGGACTGACGCGTTCACTGTCGTCCAGGCCGCAATCTACGCCGCTCAGTCCGCCGTGTCGGGGGATCCGGGCATCACCTACTGCCACGTCTGGGTGAAGGCAGGCAGCTACTCCCCCACGGAGGGCATCGCGGAGGAGGCCACTTGCCTGATGCGACCCACCGTCAGGCTGTACGGCGGCTTCTCCGACACAGCCGAGACGTGGGCCGGGCGGGATTGGGATACAAACATTTCTCAGATAGACGGCGGAAGCAGCGTACACCACGTGGTGACAGGCGCGGACGACTCGGTGATCGACGGTTTCACCATCACCGGCGGCCACGCCACAAGTACCTTTGAAGTCGAAGACAACCACGGTGGCGGCATGTACAACGACGGCGTGTCTCCTCTGGTCCAGAACTGCGTATTCACTCAGAACGGCGCCCCCGGAGTCGGGGCAGGCACCCCGGGGGAGGGAGGAGCCATTTATAATATGAATGGAGCGTCCCCGCAGATCATCGATACTACATTCGATCAGAATTCGGCAGATGCGGCCGGCGGCGCCGTCTACAATGCCGACACCGCGAGCCCTGTCTTCGTGGGTTGTTATTTCTACGACAACCAAACTACCGACAACCTGAGCACCGGAGGCGCCGTCCACCTTGCGACGAGCCTGGCAACCAACTTCACCGACTGCATCTTCGAGTCAAACAATTCGGGGATGGGAGGCTACGGCGGAGCAATCTACGGCAGCAACAGCCCGCTGATAATTGATGCGTGCGACTTCATCGACAACGATGGTGGATTCGGCGGCGCTATCTACAAATCGGGAGGAACAACAACCATCGCCGACAGCACCTTCGACTCCAACATCTCCAGCGGTGATTCGGCCGGAACCTTTGCATATGGTGGGGCCCTGTATCTGGCGGGAGCCTCCACCACGGTCGCGGATCGGTGCCTCTTCGACAGCAACATCGCTCAGAGTCCCCGCACACAGGGCGGCGCGGTCTACGCATCGCTGGGGTCGAGCGGCACCCTGAGCGCCACCAACTGCGTCTTTCGCTCCAATACTTCCGGGGGCTACGTCTACGGTGAGGGGGGAGCCCTGTTCTTCGAGTACTCCGGTACGTTCAACGTGATGAACTGCACCATCTGGTCGAACGACGGATCTGAGGGAGGCGGGATCTTCATGACCGGCACGACTCCCACCATCACCAACTCCATCCTGTGGGCCAACGTTCCGCAATCCACCGACGTTTATCCCTCCGGCGCTTCGATCACTTACAACATCCTTCAGGACGGCCCCACCGCGCCGGGGGATCAGAACCTCCTGTCAGATCCCGGATTCGTGGGAAGCGCTCCCTACGACCTGCACATCGCCTCGTCCTCCTCTCCAGCCATCGATTCGGCCACTGGTGCGGTCACCGGTGTCCCATCGGATGATATCGAGGGTAATTCCAGGCCCACGGGCGGCGGTTACGATCGCGGCGCCTACGAGTGCTTCTGACGGCACACCTGGCACAACTTTGAACAGTCATTTGCCGCAATATAAATAGCCATTCTGAGTTATGTATCGGAATATCTTACACAATGTGAAACAAGTACTTTATGGTACATTTTTCGCAACGCTCAAGCGTGTTTCACGCGAAAACACAGTACGGCTGACGTGACAACATGGGTTTGAAATGAACGACAGGCATGAGAACAATCGCCGGAGAGTGACCGCCGGGGCAACCCCAAAGGATGTTGCCGCAATTGTCGCTTCCATGGCTCTCTTGCTTGCGGCGCTATACTCGTCGCTGTTTGTCCTCGATCGGTGGGCGGCAACATACTTTGCCCAGGCCCGACTTGCGGCCATTCTCGTGGCCGTTCTGGAAGTCGGTGTCTTTGTCGTTGCCCTCTGTCTGGCGCCGGCGCTTTCTTACATTGTTCGACGTTGTCTGGGCAGTGGAAACCAACAGGGCCAACGCGTTCGATCGACCGGGTTGCGGTTCTCGATCGCCGGCGCTACGGCGGCTGTCGCGGTATTCTTGGCGGACCTCATCGCTCGGCTTGCGACCGATAACAGCTCGTCCGGTTCGTTCGCGAGTGGCCTCCCGATAGGAGCAACGGTTTCGGCACTGGGAGGGCTGATGTGCGGTGCGTTGGTATGGGGGCTCGTATTTCTCGCCGGCCGGCCCGGTTTGGCCGCTGCGTGGACAGTGCTCCCAGTCGTGCGAGCTGCGAGGTCGCTTTCGAACCTGGGCATGGCGCTCATGGCAGCAGGCATCGTGCTGGGCGCCGCTATCCCGGCGCGCACGGTCCTCATCGATCGACCCTGGCTCTGTGCGTTCGTCGATCTCTTCGCGCTCCTGGTCGCATTCGCGGCCTTTGTGGCCACGTCGATCCTGGCACAGAAACTTCTTCGCGGCGCGCGTGAATCATGGATATCAATCGGTGTTGCGCTGGTGCTCGCAGGCATCCTGGGTTGTGTCGCTGCGGGTATATGGCGGCCGTATTTGTTTTCCACGGGACTCCTGGAGTTGTTGTATCTCGCAAACGTATTACTGTTCGGCGCGGGAGCCTGGTTACTTCTGCCCGTTACACCTTCTCCTGTTCTGCGCCGACTCGCATATGTGATAGCGGCCGTCGGCATCCTTGCGATCGTGAGCGCGCACCTGTCCGAGAAGTTCCGTCCGCGATTCGCAATGGAAATCCGCCCTTCCCGCTGGCTCCTGGTGGATCTGGGGTCGAAGATCGATTTTGACGGAGACGGCTACTCCCCGCTCTTTGGGGGAGATTGCGACGACTTCGACGCCATGCGAAATCCGGGCGCGGTCGAGATACCTGGTAACGGCATCGACGACAATTGCCGTGGAGGAGATCGGCTCGTGTCGCTTCCCTGGAAAACGAGACCTTCCTTTGTGCAAATGCCCCGCACTATGCAACAGCCCAAGCGGGTGCTCTTGATGGTGGTGGATGCACTTCGCGCGGATCGCCTCTCATGCTACGGGTACAAAAAAAATACGACACCCAATATCGATATCCTTGCCAGGAGGGGTGTGCGCTTTACAAACGCGTACAGTGCGTCGCCGACGACCCGATTCGCGTTTCCTATTCTGTTCACCGGGCGTTCCATCCCCGAGATCCATTGGAACAGGGAAGTACACCCGCTGGGCATACGCGAAGAAAATACGACAATTGCCGAGGTGATGCGGGATGCGGGTTTTCGGACGGCGGCATTCCTGACCTATTACGGGATGCGGAAGCCTTCGGGAGTCGTACAGGGTTTCGAACACGTGGACGCGAGCCAGGCTCGTCCGCTGTCCAGGTTCTGGAAGGCAAAGACATCTAAAAAGGTTGTCGACCGTGCGATCCGATGGATAGAGGCGCAAAAGCAAGAGAGCTGGTTTGCCTTTGTGCATTTCATGGATCCGCACTCCTCTTACGTGAAGCACAGGGGGATCCCCAAATTCGGCAGAGGGTACAAAGGACGCTACGATGGAGAAGTGTTCTACACCGATCGAGCTATCGGGCGCTTGCTTCGCCGCATGACAGAGCTTGGGCTCGACCGCGATACGGCAATTGTTCTGATGTCTGACCACGGTGAGATGCTGGGAGCGCACGGCGCGAGGACACACGGGAATGTCGTCTGGCAGGAGGTGCTCAGGATCCCCCTTATGGTTATTTCACCCGGGCTCGAACCGGGGGAGGTGTCTTGTCCGGCCAGTCATGTGGACGTTGCGCCAACGATCCTGAACCTCGTGGGAATCGACGGAGGTCGGCACGGGATGACTGCATCGACGCTTGTTCCACACCTCCTGGACTCCTGTGATTCGGATCGAGAGATAACAGCAGAGATCGGAGACTACCGCGTCCTTGTCGGTCCCAGATACAAGATGATCTATCGAACGAAAAGCCAAACATACCAGCTTTATGACATCGTCGCCGACCCCAGGGAGGCACAGGATATATCGGCAGAACGTCCCGAAGTTATCGAGCAGATGAAGGAGCGGCTCTTTGCCTGGGAGGAGTATCGGGCAAGCAAGCAGATCGTGAAAGCGCTCGACGACTCGGTTGTCGATCAAGTCCCTGCGAGCGCGCAACCTCTCAATGTGAAGTTTGAAAACGGGATCGAGATGGTTGCGATCGATATGGGAGACCGCCGGATTACTATCGACGAACCGCTGAGGATCGCATTGTACCTACGCACCACGGAGCGTGTACAGCAGACTTGCAGGGTGAAGGTCGTCCTGAATTTGGATAGAAAACGGGCGAAGATACGGGGTGTGGGATCGCACGAGCCAGTAGGTTCATCGCTGCCGTTTATCTACTTCCCCGTGAACCGGATTGTAGAGGATGTATTCCACCTGGCCTGGAAAGGGCAGGAAGGGCGCATGAAGGGGTCGCTTGCGCTTCAGTGCGAAGGAAAGCACATCGAAGCGTTGCCCGGACCGAATGTGTGGAAGCGCGGATGGGTGAGTATTGGAGAGATCGAAGTGTCGAAAAAACCTGGGGTTGCCCTTTCCCCCCCATCGATAGATCGCTAATATCTTCGTTCTATGGAATTCGGTTTTGGCACCAGTAACACCGACGAGAAAACCTACTCGGTGGCAGAGATAAACAAGGAGGCGCGCTCGTTGTTGGAGAGCGCCTTCGCGGGCGTCTGGCTCGAGGCGGAGGTTTCGGAGGCTACCGTTGCGCGTTCCGGACACATTTACTTCAAGCTGGCGGATCCGGGCGGCAAGGCGAGCATCGACGCGGTGATGTGGCGCGGCGGGGCCATGCGATACGGCTCGCGAATAGAGCAGGGTGTCAAGATTCGTTGCCACGGGCGCGTGACCCTGTACGAGGCCGGTGGCCGATATCAGATCGTCGCCGATCGCGTGGACGAGGCCGGTGAGGGGTTAAAGGCAAAGGCGCTGGCCGAGCTTCGCGCAAAGCTGGAGGCGCAGGGTCTATTCGCCGCAGAGCGCAAGCGGCCGCTGCCCTATATTCCGGCCAGGGTGGGGGTGGTCACCTCCCGAACGGGAGCCGCCGTGCGGGACATCATCAAGGTGGCGTCACGCCGGTTCCCGTCGCGTATCGTAGTCGCTCACGCCAGTGTTCAGGGCAAGGGGGCCGCGAGCGAAATCATTCGCGGGCTCGATCTGGTGAGCGGCCAGCCGGGTGTGGAGGTGGTAATCATCGGCAGGGGAGGTGGTTCGTCTGAGGATCTCGACGCCTTCAATGACGAGGAGCTGGTTCGCGCCATCGCCCGGTGTCCGGTTCCGGTAATAAGCGCCGTGGGCCATGAGGTGGATGTTACCCTCGCTGATCTGGTCGCAGATCGGCGCGCGGCAACGCCGTCTGAAGCGGCGGAGCTGGCCGTGCCCGAGATGGAGAAGCTCTCTTCCCGGCTCGATGAAGTCTCGCTCGGCCTTCAGACTGCCTTTGCGCACGGGATGAGCCGGCGTCGCGAGAAACTCGGCAGGGTGCTCGGAGACATGAAGGCCAGAGATCCGCGGACGAGGCTGCGGGCCGGCCTGGAAGCGCTGGCAAGATCCAGGGAGGTTCTGGCGAGGTGGCCGGACAGGGTGCTGTTCAGATCTCGGGGAGATCTCGCGGCAGCCGGCGAGGGATTGTACAGATGGCCCCAACCGGCGATGGCAAGGGCCCGGGGAGATCTGGGGCAGATCGTCGCCAGATTACAGGTGCTCAGCCCGCTGGCCAGCCTCGAGCGGGGTTACGCAGTAATCAGGCGTGCCGATGACGGCGCGATCGTCAAGTCACCCGAACAAGCCCCAACGGGAACGAATCTCAAATTGACCGTGGCCCGCGGAGAGATCTCTGCAAGGGTAATGAAAGATACCGAGGATAACTCCAGATGATGACACGTAAAGAAATCGTTGCGCTCGACAAGAAGTTGATATGGCACCCCTACACGCCGATGAAAAAGTACATCGAGGAGATCGATCCGGTGGTCGTGGAGCGGGCGGAGGGGATCTATCTGTACGACATGGACGGAACCCGGTACGTGGACGGCAACGCGTCGTGGTGGGTCAACGTGCTCGGTCACAACCACCCGCGACTGATGAACGCCCTGCGCGCGCAGACCGAAACTCTGGCCCATTGCTCCATGGCGGGTATGACCCACGGGCCGGCGGTGGAGCTGGCCGACAAGCTGCTGCCCCTCTGCGGTGAGTCGCTCAACCATATCTTCTTCTCGGATGACGGTTCCACCGCCGTGGAGGTTGCGGTGCGGATGGCCTATCAGTACTGGCAGATCAAGGGTCGCTCGCAAAAGCGACGGTTTGTCACTCTGAAGGGGGCCTTCCATGGAGAGACAGTCGGAGCGGCGTCCGTCTCCGGGGGAGAGTTATTTCACAAGGCTCTGGGACCATTGCTTTTTGACAGGATCATTCTGCCGAGCCCCATCGGTATCGCTTCAAGGGGCGCGGAATCGGGCGTGTCGACCCAGAGCGGGGTAGGGTGGTTCGACGAGCCATTTGCCGCCGCAAAGAAGATCCTGGAAGAGCACGCCGACGAGGTTGCGGCGATCATTGTGGAGCCGCTGGTACAGGGAGCCGCCGGCATGCTCATGTATTCTCCGGAGTACCTGAGCGAGTTGCGCGCACTGTGCAATGATCTGGATGTGTTGCTCATCGTCGACGAGGTCTTCGTGGGTTACGGCCGCACCGGAACGTTTCTGGCTCATCATCAGGCGGGGATCGACGCGGACATCACATGCCTGGCAAAGGGGTTTTCCGGCGGGGTTCTTCCCATGGCCGCCACCGTCGCCTGCGATCGTGTTTTCGATGCGTTCCTCGGAGGTCCGGACGAGACCCTCTGGTACGGGCATTCCTTCACCGGCAATCCCATCGGGTGCGCCGTGGCCCTCGAGACGCTCAAGGTTTTCGACGAGGAGAACATCATCGGCGGGCTCGGCCCCAAGTTCGACGCCATGCAGCGGGGGCTCGACAGCGTGAAGGATCATCCGTGGGTTCGGAATCCGAGGCGCACGGGTATAATCACTGCATTCACCCTCACCTCGCCCCAGGCGGGGGAGAGCGCCTCCGATTATCTGGACGATGCGGGCTGGAGGTTCTATGTCGAGGCCCGCAAGCGCGGCGCGCTGATTCGTCCCATGGGCAACGTCGTCTATTTCGTATTGCCGCTCACCATCACCGTCGAGCAGATCGACAGCCTCTTCGCCATCGTCCGCGAATCCCTCGAAGCGACGTTTGGGAAGTAGGCGTGTAATTATTTGGGGGGGCGGTAGACCCGGCGGCCGATCACCTCCCGCATAGGTGCCAGACCCCGGTCCATGGACTCTGCATCGCTTGCTCAAATAGTTCTTACGAAGTGAAAATTCCATGCAGTCGAAAAACCGAAACAGCGATTTTGATCATGGCCAGGCAAATTCCTGAAAGCGCCATCCAGAAGAATTTCATATTTTTTCTCGAAAACCCTCGGTCCTCTTCATCGAAGGGGAAAAAGTAGTGTTTCAACGCGCCGAACCCGGAAATGGCCGCACCGATTGAGATGACGAAAAATGGATCGAAGAAGAAACAAGCGCCGCCGCCGCCAAGCGAGGCCGAGGCCAGTCCTCCATAGATCTTCAGAAAATGGTCCTTGCGCTCCTGCAAGGCCATGCATGGCGCACAGATTTGACCATCCTCCTGCCAATAGCAGTCGTTTTCCGAGATTTCTTTCCTGCACCGAGCGCATTCCATTAGAGATACTATATCTCAAAACGATGAGAGGATCAGGGTGTTTGCCTATCCGTGTTGGACAGGCGATGAGAACAGCCGCTCAAGGCGCGAAGCTTCCAGGGGAGAGCGTCTCCGAGACTCGCCGGCGTCCGCCGCCGTTTTCCGCCTGATTCCGTCGCCCAGGTGTCCATGGGATCTAAGAAAACCAACCGTTTACCCGGTGGCACGGGGATTGCTAATTCACAAATCAATGGCCTCCATGTGCACCATGCCGGCGAGGGAGCGTCCTCGTGAACGTTTGAGGGAAAAGGGTTGCGGCGCCCTGGGAGACGCCGAGTTGCTAGCGTTGCTCCTGGGCACCGGCACGGGAGGCGAGAACGCCCTCGATCTCGCGCGAAGGATCCTCGTGGAACTTGGCGGAGTGGAAAGGCTCGTCCGGGAAGGGGCCGGCGATCTCGCGAGAATAAACGGGCTCGGGGAGGCCAAGGTGTCCCGGATTGTCGCGGCCATCGAATTGGGAACTCGGATTGTGGAGCGACGGTGCACGCAGGAACATAGCGCGCGATTCACCTGCAGCTCCGACATATGGGAGGCCTACCGCACCAGGCTGGTGCCCCTCATGCAAGAAACCTTTCTGGCGGTGGGGCTCAACAACCGAAATGAGCCCATCCGGGAGGAGGTGGTGGCCAAGGGATCGCTCAACGAGTGCATGGTGGAGCCGAGGGAGGTTTTCCGCCCCATGATCTCGGAGGCCGCCGCCAGACTGGTGGTGCTGCACAACCACCCCTCGGGGGATCCTCGACCCAGCCCGCACGACGTGGCCCTCACCCGGCGCCTGGTCAAGGTTGGAGAGATCATCGGCATACCCCTGGTGGATCATATCGTCGTGGGGAGGAAGAGCTACTCCAGCCTGCGCGATCTCGGATTGATGGGCTGAACGACAAGCGCCCATCACGCGAAGCGTATCGTGGCCGCGGGTTTTATACCCGCGGTAGAAGAGAGGAACGACAAGCACTGATTGGTTTGAAGGCATGAAAGGGCCGGGCCTTGCGCCCCGAGACAGCCCGCGGGTGTAAAACCCGCGGCCACGATACGGCCCAAAAGGGCCGTGTAGGAAAGAAACGGGCCCGCGGCCACGATACGGCCCAAAAGGGCCGTGGATGAAAAATGAAACAGCGACACGGCTATCACAGACTTTGGTATCATCTGGTGTTTCATACAAACCACCGAGAGCATCTCATCGCCGATCGCGACGACGAGAAATTCCTGTTTGATGCCATGAAGGTCAAGGCGCATCAGATGGATTCGTACATCGAGGAGTTTGGCGCGTGGAAAGATCACGTTCATGTTTTTGTCAGGTCTGTGCCGGCTCTTGCACTGGCTGAGCTTTACAAGGGTCTCAAGGGGTTTTCTTCAATGCTCTGGCGAAAACGAAAGCCAGAAAAACCATTTGGTTGGGGAGATAGCGCATATTCGGTGACGGTAGATCCTGACAACTGCGAAGTCCTGCGAGATTACATCCGAAATCAATGGAAACGACACGAGGAGCGCTCAACGATCAACGCTTACGAACGGGAAGAAAAATGAACGCGTGAAACAACGCGAAGCGTATCGTGGCCGCGGGTTTTATTCCCGCGGGAAAAGAGAGGAACGACAAGCGCCCATCGCACGAAGTGCATTGTGGCCGCGGGTTTTACACCCGCGGGAGAAGAGCCGCCCATTAATGGCCTTCCCACATTTGTCTCGCTATAACTATTCGTGGAAGAAGCGAGGCGATTTCAATGATATTCAAGACGCTGGCAATCGGGGTCATGTCGGGGGCGATCGCGGCGGTCGTTTTTGCAATGTGCGGCAACGGCGGTCGGGCGCCCGGGCCGAGCAAGCCGACTCCTGCCGTGAAGGGCGACGTGGCGGATGATCCCGCCGGGACGAAAAAACCGGTAGAGCGCAGCGGGACAACAATCTCCGATACGGCGCAATCCCAGGCAGTGAATGATTCCGAGAAGATCTACGATTTTGCGAAAAATCTGAGCGGAGCGCACCTTCGCTCCGGCGGGTTGCTGGTGGATTTCGGGACCCCGGCCAGGCACAAGTACACACTGGGCGACTGGAAGACCGGCTGGCGCGGAGACTACGACGAGGGAGGGACCACGTTCAGCTACCTGAGCGGCGCGACCGGTCGCATATACTTCGACGCGTCGAAGTCGGAGGTCGGCGGCGGGACGGTGACTGTCAGGGCCAGAGCCGTCGGAAGCACCTCGGGGCGGGTCTACCTGAACGGCAAACAGATAGGGACCATGAAGCTGGATTCCAAGGATGATTTCGGACACTCGGCCATCGAGTTCGCCACCGGCATCAAGAAAGGGCGCAACGAGCTGATGTTGCGCTTCAACACCAGGAGGCCGGCCCACGACGGGAAGGGAGCTGCCCTGGCGGTGGACTACATTCGAATAACACCTGTCGATTCGGGCTCGGGGCCCAGCGCGTCGTCCTTCGACGCGGTCATCTATCCGGACCGGACAGGAAAGGAGCCCGGCATTCTGCTCGGCCGGGGCGAGTCGGTTACTTACAATATCCCTGTTCCGAAGGGGGCCGTGATCCGAGGCAAGGTGCGGTCGCATCTCGTAGACGGAACTGCAAAGCTCTCGGTTACCGCCCGGGGTGACGACGGCGAGGAGATCCCGCTTGCAAATCTGGAGGCGGGTAAACGATCCACGAGCATGGTCGTCAGCCTGGCCGGACATGCGGGCAAAGTGGTTGCTATCACGTTTGAGGCCACCGCCGGGGAGGTGGTTATATCCGGCGCCGGGCTCTACTCCGCGAAGAGGAAAGCGGACACGGCTCCGGGAGCCATGACCGCCAAGAACGTGATGATCGTTTTGATCGACACGTTGAGGGCGGATCACCTCGCTCTCTACAATAACAACACCCGCGTTCAGACGGCCTTCATGAACAAGATCGGGGCCGAATCGATGGTCTTCAACAGGGCCCTCGTGCAGGAAAACTGGACCAAGCCGTCCGTGGCGACGTTGCTGACGGGATTGTTTCCCGAGACCCACCGCACAAAGACAGAGAAGAACAAGATCCCGCGCACGGTCAAGCTCATCTCAGAGCACTTTCGCGAGCTGGGTTTCACAACCGCCGCGTTTATCGCCAACGGCTACGTTTCGGGCAAGTTTGGTTTTGAAAAAGGCTGGGACACCTGGAGAAACTACGTGCGTGAAGGGAAGGCCAACAGGGCTCAGTTCGTGGCCCGGGACACAATCGCGTGGCTCGAGTCAAGGCCCAGGGACAAACCCTTTCTCCTGTACGTGCACACCATCGATCCTCACGTGCCGTACATTCCGCCAAAGGAGTTTCGCGCCCTGTACGATGACGAGCCCTACAACGGCGTCGTGACCCCACGGGGAACCGCCAAGTTGCTGGAGGGCATCAAGAAGGGATCGGTCAAGCTCTCGCAAAGGGACAAGTATCGGCTGGAGGCGCTCTATGACGGAGAGATAAGTTACCACGACGATCACTTCGCACGGATCTACCAGGCCATGGCGGACCAGGGGTTGCTCGAGAATACACTCATCGTTGTCACCTCGGATCACGGCGAGGAGTTCTTCGAGCACGGCTCAGTGGGGCACGGGCATTCGATGTACGAGGAGATGCTGCACGTGCCGCTGTTGATGCGTTTGCCCGGGGCGAGCGGGCACGAGGGCAAGGCCAGGTCGGACGCGGAGGTCGGTCTGGTGGACGTGTTCCCAACGGTGTGCGAGTTGACGGGCGTGGAAGCTCCGGGTGATGTCGAGGGGCGAAGCCTTGTTCCGCTCCTCAATGGTGTCGCCGGCGATCGGTGGCCCGGGGTTTCGTTCAGCGATTTCCTGTACGGCCAGCGCGCTGTGAGGATGGGTCGGTACAAGCTCATTTATCGCGGGCTTTCCACAACCCTCTTCGATCTGGAAACGGATCCGGCGGAGACCACCGATCTGAGCGACGAGATGCCGATCACCCTCGCGGCGCTGCACGAGCAGCTCGGGATTCACCAGGGCAGGTTCGTGGATACGGGATCGGTTGGCGGCGCCGACGATGTTCCGAAGACCGTCGATCGGGCCAGGGCCCCCGCTTCGAAGAAGAAACACAAAAAAGAAGACACCGTTATCGATCCCGAGACTCGAAAACAACTGGAAGCGTTGGGCTACATTGGGGATTGACCTGGATGGAGTGGGCTCTTGCGGCGCGACGTCGCGATGTCAATCTGTGTCCAGAGGTTTGGTGGTGCCGTCCGAGAGGATCTCCTCGATACGGCGTTCTGCGTCCTCGAGGCGAGCGGATCCCTTTCGGGAGAGGGCCACGCCTTCCTCGAAGCGCTTGAGCGCCTCGTCGAGGGGTAGCTCGTTGCTCTCGAGATCACGTACCACGCCCTCGAGTTGTTCGAGGATCTCTTCGAATGGTTTTTCTTTTTTCATGGTATATGGATAGCCGATCATCATGTCCGAGCCAAGCCCAGATACCGTTTCGGTAAAGACCCGCGGATTGCCCGTGGAAGTGAGCGTCGTGTTCGCCATTCAGATGGTGGTCGTTACCGGCCTTGTTCAGCTGGACAGGGTGGTCTCGTTGGGCGGAGCGCTGAACGCGCTGGTGGGCGGCGTTTTCATTTTTCTGCCGGTGCTGGTCCTGGACCGTCGGGGCAAGCCGTACCGTAGATACGGCCTGGCCATCGGCAAGCCCCTGATCGATTTGTTATGGGTGTCGGTCTTCAGCGCCGTGTTCTTCGTCCCCCTGATCTTTGCGGCGCCGCTGTTCTGGAGTCACTTCTGGAACATTGGCGAGTGGAGCTTCGCCTGGCCCGACGGGTACCCGGTCGCGGCCCTGGCGCACCTTGTTGTCGTGGCGCTTCCCGAGGAGTATTTCTATCGCGGATACATCATGGGAAGGCTGGACGACATCTTCAGGGGGAGAGTGTCGGTCGCCGGCGCGAAGCTCGGGTGGGGATTTATCATCCAGGCGGTCTTGTTTGCGGTCGGTCATTTTCTCGTGGACTTCAACCCGTTGCGGTTGGCGGTCTTCTTTCCGGCCCTGGCTTTCGGATGGTTGCGGGCGAAGCGGGGGACCATCGTCGCCCCGGTGTTGTTTCATGCCGCAAGCAATGTTTTCATGGGGATCCTGACGGCCGGGTACGGCTTCAACTGAATGGAGAGTTTTTGATGACAGTTCCGATGCCGCCATCGGTGCAGAGTATAGTGGACCTGGCCCTGGAGGAGGATCTGGGGCGGGGTGATATCACCACGAGCCTGTGCGTTCCGACTGGGGCGATGGGCTCGGGGAGGGTGCTCGCCCGACAGGACCTGGTCGTTTCGGGAACGGACGTGTTCGCGATGGTGATGGACAAGGTGGATCAATCCATCCGTGTGAGCGTTGCCGCCTCCGACGGCGACCGCGTGAAGGCGGACGATCTGGTCCTCGAGACGACGGGTCCCATGGCGTCGCTTCTCATGGGCGAACGAACGGCACTCAATTTCCTGCAGCGGTTGTGCGGTGTGGCCACGCTGGTCGACAGGTTCGTGCGCGCGTTGCCTGCGGGAGCGACCGCGAAACTGAGCGATACCAGAAAGACCGCCCCGGGGATGAGGCACCTGGAGAAGCGGGCCGTGGTTCACGGCGGCGGGAGCAATCACCGGGTCGATCTGGCCGGCGCAATACTCATAAAGGAGAACCACATCGCGGCGGCGGGTTCGGTGAAGGAGGCCATCGCGCGATGTCGGCGTGGAGCGCCGAGTGACATTCGGTTGGAGGTTGAGGTGCGTGACGAGGACGAGCTGCGCGGGGCGCTAGATGAGGGTGTCGACGCGGTTTTGCTGGACAATATGAATGCGGCACAAGTTGCCAGATGCGTCGAGATCGTGTCCGGCAGGGCTGTCGTCGAGGCGTCCGGCGGGGTGAACCTGCAGACTGTAGGCGGCCTGGCGGCTGCGGGCGTGGACGTCATCTCGGTGGGCGCGTTCACGCATTCGGCTCCGTCCGCTGATTTGAGCTTCATCGTCGAAGGGGTGCGAAGGTTGTCGTGACCGGATTCCCAAAAGATCAATTTCTTGCGCAGCTCGAGCACATGGGACGGCCTTTGGATCGCCGTGTGTCGATTCACGAACTGATAGACTCGACGTCCGACGAGTTGTTGCGATGTCTTCGCGACGGCGCTCCTGTCGGAACCGTGGTGATCGCGTCTGCCCAGACCGGCGGCAGGGGGCGGAACCGGAAGCCATGGCATTCTCCGTCCAACGGCAACCTCTACATTTCCATGTCGGTCTCGGTTGCGGGCGAGGTAGTGGAAAACCTGCCACTGATACCGCTCGCGGCCGGCATCGCGGCCATTGACGCCATCGAGGATGCGGGCGGTACGCGGCCCTTACTCAAGTGGCCCAATGATCTGATGGTGAACGATCGCAAGCTCGGAGGCATTCTGTGCGAGGCGCCGGACATTGCCGCCCGTCCGGTAATCGCGTTGGTCGGCCTGGGTCTCAACACGGGAGGCGGCGATTTTCCCGCTGAGCTCGATGGGATCGCTATCGATATGGCCGCAGTCGCGGATCGTGTGCCGCCCCTCCCGCTTATCGCGGCGCGATGGGTGGCGGGGGTTGAGCGCTGGAACGAGAGGATCGAAAAAGGGGACAGACCCGACCTCGTGAGAGCCTGGCGCGAGCGCGCGGAAGCTTTCGGTCGCATGGTTCGCGTGGGTGATGTGCAGGGACGAACCGTTGACCTGAACGAACTCGGGCAGCTATTGATCGAAAAAAACAACGGAGTGATGGTGACCGTGCCGGGTGGGATCGTGGAGTATATGGAGTAGCTTGTTGCCCAACAAACTACATGCTACGTTCCCGGTTGCATTTATTGTGATTGATCCAAGGAAAAAGAGCTCATTTAAGATTTTCAAGGGCTCGGGAGGATGCCGGAAATGAAGGGGGTTACTAAAATCCTGGGAGTTGCCGTTCTGGCGGCGGTTTTTGTTTTTTCGGGAACTGCGGCAGCGCAGAACGTGACGCCGAACGAGCCTGTTGAGGCAAAGGGAGTGGGCGTCTCCGGTGGTATAATCGCCGGGGCGGAGGTTGTGCTGCTCGTCGAATCGTTCGCCGATGTCAAGCCGTCCTGGCCGTGGATTGTCTTCCCGATCCTGGGCGCGGGCGGAGGCGGAGTGGGGGGATATTTCATCGAAAAAAATTCCCCAAAGGGCGCGGTGGCTCTCCTCGTGTCCAGCATGGCGCTGCTTATTCCGACAACCGTTGCTATCTCCATCGCGAGGGCCTACGAGGCCGAGGAGGAAGGCGCGGTTCCGGCCGATTCGGAGGGGGGAGCGGCCTTCTCCTTTGAGTTAAATCCCAGCGAACAGCCGGACGAGGGCACCTACACGGAGGTAGAGTCCAGGCCGGACAGTGACAGTATCCCCGATGATGAGCCCCCTATCGAGGAGGCCCCGGATTCGGAGCCCGCGCCGGAGCCGACAGAGGCGGGCGAGGGTGACTTGACGGGACCCGAGGCAAGAAATGATTCCGGTGGAAACACCGCTGTGAGGCACCTGGCGAGCGGGTCGTTATTTCATGTAGGGTCTGATCGGAGCTTCGGGTTCGGTATCCCGGCGGTGGACGTTCGTCCCACAGTATGGTCGCCCGAGGAATCCATTCACGGTATCACCCCGGGGGTTGAGGTTTATGTTCCTCTTTTTAAAGTAGATCTTCCTTAGAACCTGCGTTGCATCATTGACTTCTTGCGGTGTTCTCGCAATAACACTTCTACCAAAAAACAAAAAAAGGCTGATGCCAATCTGGAAACGCTCGATTCAGAACCGAGCAGGGGAGGTTTGCTATGGAAAACGAAAACACTGAAGGAACCGGCAAAGAGGAAACTCCCGAGGTGAAAGAAACACCGGAAAAGACGCCGGAAGCGCCCGTGCACACTGGCGACGACGACTTGAAGATCTCCAATACCGGGCAGCGGGTTCGCGCGATAATCGTGGTGCTCATCGCGCTCGGCGCCGCAGGTGCGGCCATCTGGTACTTCAACGAGAAGGCCAAGAAAGAGGAGGCCATACAGGGCGTGAAGACCGCGTTTCAGCTTGTTCACGACAACGGGTACAACGCCTTCTGGAAGGAAACACAGGTAGACATCAAGGCGCTCAAGAGCAACGAGGATTTTGAAATCAAGATCAAAGAGATCCTGGCGAATTCGTCTGTCGGTTACGCCCGCCACATCAAGGACAAGGCGCTGCCGATACTTGCCGCGAAGCTGCCCGACTACAAGAGCCTCATTGCGCCCGCCGAATTCGGCGTCGAGGTGGCGGCCGTGGCCACTGCAGCCGAGAACCTGCACAACGCCTGGAAAGAGTTCGTCGGCGAGGTGGAGGCTTACGAAAATTATCTCGAAGCCAAGAACAAGCTGACCGACTCGGGTAACGCCTGGCTCGGTATCCAGGGAGATCCCAAGGACGAGGAGTTCCTGGTCAAGGGCATCAATTACCTCAACCTCGTGCGCTGCATTCTGGTGGACGAGATCGCGTTCGAGATCGAGCCCCAGGACCTCCAGTACAGGATCGAGGACACATGCGCCAAGAACGCGGAGCAGGCCCAGTGGTTCCGCCGCGCGATGAGCGACTGCATGCCCAAGCTCCTTACCAAGAACGCGAAGGCCGACGATTACTTCAACAAGACCATCGAGGCATACGGTAAGGTTCCTCCCGGGGATACCAAGTCGGTGTTCGGTGTCGAGAAGTGCCTCGGCCTTGCTCGCGACACCTTCGAAAGTGAGATCATCAACAAGATCGCGGCGGCGTGGGCCGAATACGTGAAGGCTCAGAACGCTCTGCTCGCCAAGATCAAGGACGAACAGAAGAAACTCAAGTAGCCTCCCTTTTTCATATGACATCCCAGACACGCAGGCTCTTCGGCACCGATGGAATTCGTGGAGCGGCCAACAAGCACCCCATGACCGGGGAGGTGGCCATGGCTCTGGGGCGCGCGTTGACCCATGTCGCCAGGAGTTCCGGCGGGCGAAAACGGCCCAAGGTTGTTATCGGAAAGGACACGCGTCTCTCCGGATACCTCATCGAGACGGCCATCACCTCCGGGATATGTTCCATGGGCGGAGAGGTGATGCTGGTCGGTCCCCTGCCCACGCCGGGAATATCGTTTATCACAACCTCCATGAGGGCCGACGCCGGTGTGATGATCACGGCCTCGCACAACCCATACGGCGACAACGGCATCAAGCTCTTCGGCGCGGATGGGTTCAAGTTTCCCGACGAGCTGGAGGTTACATTGGAGTCGCTCATGGAAGGGGGCGGATTCTCGGGGCGTGTGAGGGTGGGCAGCGGTATCGGGAGAACATGGCGGATAGACGACGCGAGAGGGCGATATGTGGTGGAGTTGAAGCACTCGTTCCCCAGGGAGCTTGCCCTGGACGGCGTCAAGATAGTGCTCGATTGCGCGAACGGGGCCGCTTACAAAACCGCGCCCGCCGTATTCACCGAGCTCGGAGCCGACGTTAAGGCGTTGAGCGTCTCGCCGAACGGACGCAATATCAACCACCACTGCGGTTCCCTCTACCCCGAACTCGCGGCGAAGGAAGTGCGCAAGACCGGCGCCGCCGTCGGCATCACGCTCGACGGGGACGCGGACAGGATAATCCTGATCGACGAGAAGGGGGAGGTCGTGGACGGGGACGCGGTCATGGCGCTTTGCGCCGCACGGAAGATCCATGATCGCACTCTGGCAAAGAAGACTCTCGTGACTACTGTGATGAGCAATATCGGGCTCGATCACGCGGTGCGGTCAGCCGGAGGGAAGGTGGTTCGCACGGGGGTCGGCGATCGCTACGTGGTCGAGGAGATGCGCAAGAAGGGTTACAACTTCGGCGGAGAGCAGTCCGGGCATCTCATCTTCCTCGAGCACGCCACCACGGGTGACGGGATCCTGGCGGCGCTGCAGATTCTTACCATCATGATCAGGGAGGGAAAGCCCCTGTCCGAGCTGGCGAACGGCATCATGGATCGCGTTCCCCAGGTACTGCTATCGTTTGACGTCAAGAAGAAGATGCTCATCGAGACGCTCCCCAAAGTCGGGAAGATCATCGGGGAAGTAGAGAACAAGCTGGGCAAAAACGGGCGCGTGCTCGTGCGCTATTCGGGTACGGAGAACAAGGCCCGTGTGCTCGTGGAAGGACCCTCCCAACAAAAGATCGAGCGCCACGCCGCCGACATCAAAGACGTGCTGATCAAGTCGCTGTCGTAGCGACGTCTTTCCGGTCAGACGGACCTCGTCGAAATTGATCGTGAAGTTGACGGGTGCTCTTCGGCAGGTGCATTCGAAGCAGGTTGCCCATGTAGAGCCACCGCAGGCGCAACTCAATCGGCTTGGCCTGGTAGTTTCGAATGACCTCGTCGGTCAGCGCGTATCGAAAACCGAATGTCTTTTTGTCGCTCATTTCATTTGCCGATAATCTTCTTCAGGTATTCCACATCGGAGCTGTCCTGCTCGCGGCCGGTGTCTTTTTTCATGCGAATCAGATGTTCGACAGAGACCGTCGGTATCTCAACGCCATTCAGATCAAACAGCTCGGCATCTGCAGCTGCTTGCGAAAAACTGAACGGTGTGCATATCAGAATGTCGATCTCTGAAATGGCCCAGTCGGTATTTACCAGGTTGAAGGCGAGCATGTTTTTATTGTGAATCCAATCTTCTCGCTTTTCCGCCACTGCCAGATCCATGATATCCACCGGAACTTTGGGCTTAAATCCCCATTTTTTAACCAGCGTCAAAAACCGCTCAAGGTTTTCATCTTCGAGATCGAGCATCAGGTCCAGATCGTAGGTCATTCGGGGGATGCCGTGCAGGTTTACCGCCATGCCTCCCACCACGAGATAGCGTACTCTCGCCTTGTTCAGCCGGCGGAAAATGGCAATATAGTCAAGCATTGTCAAAAAGGTAGCCCGGGTGGAAGAGTCGGTCAAGCAGGCGTCGGCCAGGATTCGTGCTACCGGATAGTCGGGTTGCTTCCGCTGACGTTGTAGTAGAGGCCGTCGTCGGTGATCCGCCGGGTCACGAGACCGGCCTCCGTCAGCCGTTCGAGGATCTTGATGAGCTCATGGCGATTGATGCCCAGCGAGTTTACGATATCCTCCTGGGTGCACGGTCGGCGCATCAGCATTTCGCGGATATCCTTGTCCCGATCATCGAACGAGCGTCCGCGTGACGATTTTACGTCCATGCGCTTTGCGAATTTGCCGATGGCGTATGCTTTTGGACCGAAGGCCGCGAGAGCCTTCTGGAGGACGTTGTCGTCGCATGGCATGGCGCCTCGCTCGGGCACCGGCGGTCTCACCGGAGTGTTCACGTCTATGCGGTCGAAGCGCAGGGTTTTCAGGAGATCCGCTATGGCGGCGATGCTCTCGTCGCTGTCGTTTATATCCTTGACCAGCATCACCTCCAGCCTGACCTCTCCACGGTGGGCGTGGGTCACCGCGCGCAGGCCGTCGATGAGGCGTTCGAAGGTTACTTCCGAATGGGGATTGTTGATCCGCGCGAAGGTATCCGCGTCTCCCGCGTCCAGGGACGGAGCGAGGATATCCGCCAGGAGCGCCGCTTTTGCGATCTCCTCCTTCCACAGGAGCGCGCCGTTGGTGATGAGGAGAATTGGCACGTCGGATACTTCTTTGAGTCGGGTTATCAGCTCGCCGAGCTTGTCGTAGAGAATGGGATCCCCGGAGCCCGCCAGTGTGATCACGTCCGGTTTCGGGTCGTCCTCCAGCGCTTCCTCCACGTCGGCCAATATCTCGTCGAGTTCGTAGAATGTCTCGGTATCGACGGTGAGGTTGTCGGTGGGGCCGAGCTGGCAGTAGATGCAGTCGAACGGGCATGTCTTGTGGGGGATGATGTCGACTCCCAGTGAGAGCCCGAAACGTCGTGATGGAACTGGTCCGTAGATTCTCATGGGGAGTAGATAAACCCAGAATCGCGTTTTGTCATCCCCGTCTGAAAAGTGACTGGCACCCTGAAGGTTGACATTATAGATGAAAGCATTATGATGGTATAAAGTGAAAGCACAAGGGGTATGTGATGCAATTATCAATACGGGGTGTCGACGAGAAGCTATCAGTGGCGCTCAAGCGGGAGGCGGCCAGGAGGGACACCAGCGTCAATAAGACGATCATTTGCCTGCTAGCCGAGGCGGTGGGCACGGCCCCTAAACAAGAGAGGCCCGCTGTTCACCACGAACTGGATCATTTGTCCGGCGTCTGGACTGCGATCGACGCGGCGGAGTTCGGTGCAGCCGCGGCTTGTTTCGAGGAGATAGACGAGGAGATGTGGAGATGAGGCTGCTGGCTCTCGACACGTCCGGTTACGCCGCTTTCGTCAGGGGTAACGACGAGGCTCTCGAGGTTGTCCGGAGCCATCCTCACATCGTTGTTTCGCCGGTGGTTCTCGGCGAGCTGCATGCAGGCTTCCTGGCAGGTAGCAAGATCGAGTGGAACAAGGGCATCCTGGCCGAACTCCTTGCGAGTTCCATGGTAAGCGTTGTCGATATAACCAGGGACACCGCCGAGCGCTACGCGGCAATCCACCACTACCTGCGTTCAAGGGGGACACCCGTTCCGGCCAACGATATCTGGATCGCCGCCGGAGCAATGGAACACGGCGCCACGCTGCTCACCATGGATCGTCATTTTTTGAAAATACCTCAGGTGATTACGCGGCTTATCGACACCTCATCTTCATAAAGACAAAACTTCTTTGGGTGGACTACTCGGTCAGGGGTGCGCTATTATCCCTCCATCAGAACAGGCCGTGAGGCATAAATCTACGTCGCATGAGGTCATAATGAAACCAATCGAAGGAATACGTTTTTGGATGATCGTTGTATTGCTCGCGCTGCTCGCGGCGCCCTCCATCTCGCTGGCGCAGCGGGAGGTGCACTGGCAGATCAACGCGCGGGCGTTTCCGGATACCGTGTCCGTTTTCGCGGACGTGGAGGATCGGGGCGTCTTCAACCGGAACATGGCCTCAACCGCTTTTACGATCAGCGTGGATGAGTACGCCGGCGATATGGGAGGTTGGATCCTCAACGCCGATCAACCTAACATGCGCGGCGGCGCGACCGGCGCCCAGGTGCTCATCATGATCGACAAGTCTCGGTCGTATACCAAAGACTTCGACAAGGCCAAGCGCATGGCAAGGGCCATCGCCAAGGGGATGCGGGCCGGCAGTGACGAGGTTGGCATTGCAACTTTCCCGACCGGGAGGGGCCACGCGGAGACCAGGCTTGATTTACCGTTCTCCGGCAACTTGCCCTCGGTGCTCACCGCAATAGAACGAATAGAGCACATGCCCAAGGACGACGAAACAGGTGGCAGATTTTGCAACGCCCTCGCGGAGGGCCTCAAGCACTTTCCCGAGAAGGACAACACCAAGTACAGGGCCATCATCTTTCTCACGGGAGGCGCCGACAAGGCCGAGGGCAAGGGCAACTGCATCAAGGATTCGTATGCGGCGGGGAAGATTCCGTTTTACAACATGGTGTTCAAGCTCGATCGCAAGTACGACGACAAGCGCAACGCCCACAAGATAGAGAACGCGTGCCACGATCTCGCGCTCAATACGGGCGGCCGGTCGATCTTTCGCCGATCCGAGAGCGAGATGGCCCGGTTCATCAAGGGTTTCTGGAACAGGATTCAGAGCCAGTACTTCATGCAGGTGAGCTTTCCGTGCTACCGGCCCGCGCCCTACCTCGAGCACACCTCCGTGCTCAAGGTGGAGGGTCGCGATGCGGACGGCATCAAGTATGAGGCTACTTCCATGCCGGCGCCGGTGCCCGAGATCACCGCCATATATCCACAGCAGGCCTACCGCAATCACGTGGATGACGGGAAGATCGATCTGACGATCGACGGCAAGGGATTCTGTGGCTTGCCCGGGCAGGTGAAGGCCTACGTGGGCGGGCGGCCCGTCCAGATCAAGACGCTGAGTCCGTACCGGATCGTGGCGTCCACCGGCAAGAGTACTGATACCGGTGTGATAAAGGTAGCCAACAGGTTCACCCAGACCGGCGAGAGCCCCATGAAGTTCAAGATCATCAAACCTCCAAAGGGGGCCGAGGCTTCAAGCACGCTCATGTTCCTGGTATTGGGAGTGGTGGGATTGATCTTGATCGCGGTCATCATAGTGGCGCTGCGGTCTCGCAAGGCCAGGGTTCCCATGGGCGCGCCTCCTACCGCGTCCAGTGTTGCGCCTCCCGTGTCCCAGGTGCCGGGATCCATTCCGGGAACAGCCCCCAAGACGGTGGCTGTGGGCGCCTTATCCTCCGCGTGGATAGTCAAGCCGGACGGAACCAAGATCGATCTTGCACCCGGGCCGAACCTTGTTGGTCGCGAGGCGCACTGCCAGGTAAAGGTAGACGTGCAGGGTGTCTCCAGGGAGCACGCCAAGATCGAGCTGGATCCCGCCAACAATACGGTGTGGGCCGAGGATCTCGGGTCCACCAACGGGACCCTGTGGGGGCCCGAGGGCGCTGCTGAGAGTGATCTGCAAAAACTTGAACAGCGCAGGCAGTTCAAGACCGGAGAAGCGATCTGGATCGGCGGCCAGAAGCTCAGCGTGTTTGTAACTGAGAGCACCGAAAGCCGGCAGGAGGGTTAGGGCATGGCCACTGAGCTGATTCGTGCGACCACGGGTACATTAACAATCGGTCGCTCTCCGAACTGCGAACACAAGATCGATCATCCCATGGTGTCGGGCAAACACGCCAGGCTGACCTGGAAGGACGGCGGCTGGCTCCTGGAGGATCTGGGCTCCGCGAACGGAACCTTCCTCAACGGTAAAAAGATCACCGGGCCCTCCATGATCGGCCCCTCCGATCGAGTCCAGATCGGCCCCGTGCGTTTTCGCATGGCCTCGGACGGGCAGGTTGAGAGCGACGACCTTCGGCTGTCCACGCGCATAGACGTGCAGTCAATATGCTACGACGTGAAGCCCGGGATCAGGTTGATACGAGACGTCTCCCTGACCGTTGAGCCCGGAGAGTTCGTCGCCCTGATGGGGCCGGCGGGGGCGGGCAAAACCACCCTCATGGAGAACATGAACGGCAACATGCGCCCCACCATCGGGCGCGTGCTCATCAACGGCATCGACCTGCATCTTCACTTCGACGCCATGCGCGGTCACATCGGCTATGTGCCGCAGGATGATATCGTCCACCGCAAGCTCACTGTTTACGAGGCCTGCTACTACACGGCCAAGCTGCGCATGAAGGGGCTCTCGGAGAAGGATCTCCACGATCGGGTGGTGTCGGTTTTGACGGAGCTGGACATCGTGCACAGGGCAAACGTCGTCATCGGCGGCCCGGAGGCGAGGGTGCTTTCGGGCGGGCAGCGAAAGCGGGTCAATCTGGCCATGGAGCTGGTCACGGATCCGGCCGTTCTGTTTCTCGACGAGCCCACCTCAGGCCTCTCCTCGGCGGACGCGAAAAGCGTGATGGAGGTCCTCAAGGGGCTTTCTCAAAAAGGGCGAACGATCATCCTCACGATCCACCAGCCGGCGAAAGAGATTTACGAGTTGATGGACAATGCCCTCATCCTGGGCGTCGGCGGCAGGCTGATCTATTACGGAGGAGTTACTGGCGCGTACCAGCGTTTCGGATCGGACAACACCCCGGACGCCCTGTTCGAGAAGCTGTCTCCAAAGGGCATGGTCGCCGCCGATTGGGACATGATGCAGGATCAGTTCAGGGCCACAAACTGGTTCAAGGAGTATGTGCTCGACCGCAAGGAAGCAAGCGAAACGGTGAGCATGGAGGCCCCCAAAGCGAGGGCGTCGCGAGGGTTCGGTTTCAGGCAGTTCTTTATCATTTTCGAGCGGCTGACCAAACTCTACACCCGAGACCTCGGATGGCTTATTGGAGCCATGGCGGGCGCGCCTCTTTTCATGTTCCTTCTGGCCATGCTGCTCGACAAGCAGGATCAAAGGCACGTCCTCTTGTTCATCGCCACGCTGCTCGCGTTCTTCTTCGGGATCTTCCCGGCCATCGAGATGATGCACAGCGAGCGGACCATCTTCAACCGGGAGAGAATGGTAAACCTGAAGATCCCATCTTATGTGTTCTCCAAGGTCATCTTCCTGCTGGCGTTCGGATTGTGGCAGGCCTTCTCCATAACAGCGTTACTCATCTGGTATAGCGAGGTCGACGGCGACTTCACGCCGATATTTCTGACGCTGGTGCTGGTGCAATTGTGCGGGGTGACCTCCGGGTTGTTCTTCTCGACCCTGGCCAAATCCAGCAAGCTCGCCTTGTTGCTGATGCTCGGCTGGCTGGTGTTGATGCTCTCGTTCTCCGGGTTCGTGATCAGGTTGCCCACATTGCGAGATCAGGGGACCGCGTGGATCCTCGGGCCGAGCGCCATGAGATGGGGCCTCGGAGGGTTGATGGACCTGATAAGGGACGTGCCCGAGTCAAAGGTTCTCCTGTTCGGTTTCGAGGACGAATTGTGGCGAATCAACGCCATGGTGAACGCTACCCTCGCCACGTTGCCGGTGATCCTGACAATGCTGATATTGAAGTGGCGCGATCGCGTCTAACGAAATCGCCTGGCACATGAACACTTACCCCAAGCGTCCGGCGCGTCCCTTGCGATGGTGGCACGGTTTGATCTTCTTTGCCGCCGCAATGGGGTTCCAGCTCTTGTTCGTGGTGGTGCTCGTGGTTCTTCAGGCCTTCGAGGCGTTCGGTCCGGGTCTGCAGTCCGCGCAGGATGCCCTGTTTTCTCCTGCCTCGCTTTCCGTTCAGGTTCTGATCACCTCGACGATGCTGACTGTTATCGCGGTAATGGCGGTCAAGCTGAGGCGCAATCCGGTCGGCGAGACTCTCAGATTGGGCAAGCCCGCCGCTTTTCCCACTATCCTGGCGGTGTTCGGCATCATTCCTCTCGGGGTGCTGGCAGACCAGATAACCGTGATTCTGCAGGGGTTGGCGCCGGACGTCTTCGATTCCGTTGGCCTCGAGCAGATGGTTACCATTTTTTCCGATGCCTCCGTCGGCGGGTTCGTCCTCGTGACCGCCATGGTCTCCATCGGGCCCGCCATCGGCGAGGAATTCATGTTTCGCGGATTGCTCTTGCGGTCGTTTCGCGCGGATTTCTCGGCGTGGGGTGCGGTGGTGCTCTCGGCGTTTCTGTTTGGTGTGTTGCACCTGAATATGCTCCAGGGTTCCGGGGCGTTCCTCATCGGTCTGTACCTGGGCTTCACGGTTCTTGTTACGGGGAGCATCTGGCCGGGAGTGCTGGCGCACGGTGTCAACAACCTCATCTGTTCCCTTGCCGCGAGGTTCGATCCGCAGGGAATCGGCCAGGCGTTCAACCAGGGGCATCACCCGGCGGTGATCGTCGTGGCAGCGGTGCTATTGGGAGGGGTGATATGGGGACTAATCAGTCGTCGTAGAACATTGGAGCGCGGGACTTGATGTGCTCCTCGATGGCCTTCTTGTCGTTGGGTAGAAGATCCGTGAACTTGACTCCCATTCCCGGCGCCATCTCCGAGTTCATGGGATTGTATTCGCGCACGAAGTGAACGATGCCGCGTGCTGTGACAGGTCTGCCGCCGGGTAGCTTGAAGTTGACGAGCACCTTGGATTCCATGGGTCTGGGCTCGAAGGTTGCCACGAAGATGCCACCCTCGTCGATGTCTTCGGAGAACCCGGTGTAGAACTGATGATCTGTGTTCATGGACAGCACGGTGTTGACGTTGACGTTATACGTGTCGCCCACGTTCTCCCCCTTTTTGCCGGGGTCGGGGGGCGGAATGGATACCTGGGCGGCCTTCTCCTTTGCCGCCTGAACGATCGGGTGCAGGGTCTTCAGGGACTTTGCGATGGAGGCAGCAGCTACCCCGACGGCCGGGCTCTCGGCCTGGATATCCTGGAGGGTCTTGAGGGCTCCGGCGAGGTGCTCCATGGCTTTGCGCATCATATCGATGGCGCCCGAAGACGTTGGGGGAAGCTTGATCGCCGGGAAGAGCTTTCCCTGAGCCTTTGCCAGATGTCCGGCGAGTTTTTCGAGGGCTTCGCCGAGTTCCGGATCGGACTGACAGGCTTCGAGCCCTGTCATTATGTGTCCACGTGCTTCTTCTGCTGGATGAGTCATGGCGAAAATCATAACGCAGCACAGAAGAGTTGCCAAGAATCTTGAGGACTTCCGCGAGGGCTTTCTTGAGCCAGCGGCTGGTGTGGGTGCTGGCAGGGGGGGGCTCCAAGAGTCCCAGTCTTTAGCGCTCTCTTCAAGTTGAAGGGTGCTATTGGTCGATAAGGGTCGATGAAACGGTCAGCGGAATGGAAAATTCATACGCTCTGGAGTGCTAGTCGGGTGATGTCGAGTTCGGATGGGTTTCTTTGAGCGAAAGAGGGTTTTTTAGATGCAGCGGCCCATTTCGAGGGAGGTTCTCGCGGAAAGAATCGGTAGTCAGGCAAGCCGTAAGGCTCGCGGGGTCAGCACAACTGCAGCAGCGGTGGTCTGAAGGAGCCAGGTGGGAATTCCACGTCTCTCACACCTTTCAACCACATCCCGGACGCATACAAGAAACGGTCCAGAAATGACCGCCAGTTGGACTTGTATTCATCTGCTGCTTCCACACTCGATGCGTGACACAACGGCTGGCGCGTTCGCGGTTTACTCGTTTTGGGGCGGTCCCGGGGATCAACCTTTGCTAACTTC
>JAUVDV010000188.1 GCA_030595125.1 Deltaproteobacteria bacterium | reverse complement strand
CGACGTGAACGGACAGGCTCAGACCGCGCTCACTCTTGGATCTATCGGCACGGTCGAAGTGACGGCAAGCGTATCCGGCCTGACTCCGGTGGTCTTCAGCGAGACGAGTATAGTCGGCGACCCCAATCACCTCGTTCTGGTGAGCGGAGATAGTCAAAGCGAAACGGTTGCAACCACGCTGGTCGCACCGATTGTCGTGAGGGCCGAGGATAATTACAACAACCCGGTTCAGGGGGTGACGCTCCATTTTGTGCCCGATGCTTCCGGCGGTACTCTCGGCAGCGTAGATAACACCGACGTTGTGACCAACTCATCGGGTGAGGCCCAGGTGGACTTCACGTTGGGGACGCTTGCGGGGATCTCCGCACAATGGATAACCGTGACTGTTATCAGCTATCCCGCTGTTGCCGCACTTGATGTTTATGAGAACCCAACTTCCGATGTCCCGTTCTCCGTCACCGCCGACAGCGGAAACAACCAGCTCGCTGCGTACGGTCAGACGCTTGTTAATCCACTGGTGGCACTTGTAGAGGACCAGTACGGCAACCCCGTAACGGGTTACACCGTGAGCTGGTCGTCGCCTGATGGTACATTGGACAACCCCACCTCGGTCACGGATTCAGGCGGCCTGGCGTCCAACACAGCAACAATGGGCAGCGTTGCTCCGAATCCAAACCAGGAGTTCGACGCCGAAGCGAACGGCGTCATTTTCACTTTTGACGCGACGGCCACCGGTCACTGGATCGAGTGGATCGATCCGTGGAAGGTATGGCCGGGTTATCCCGATCCGTTCGCCGCCGACCCGTCGCTCATCGATGTGGAGGTATCAATACACGGCGGTGGGTTCGTCTCCGGGGCAAATGTGATCTGGGACGTTGGCGGTGCGGATGAATCGATCGCGCCCGACTCGGTGATCGCGACCGAAGTGGTAGTTCAAATATCCGCCGACCATTTCATAACGCTTGGATCATTCCCCATAACAGTGGAGAACCCTGGCCCCGACCCATGCGCTTCGTTCAACTTCGAGGTGGATTACATGATCCCGGACACCGGACAAATCCAGTGCTTCGACGCAAGCGACAACAATGTTCTCTGCTCCACAATAGTACCAGGAGACCCAATGTATGGCCAAGACGGCCACTACGAGCAATCGACTTACGGCCAGCACTTCTACACCGACAATACAGATATCACTGTGACGGACGAAATCACCGGGCTGATGTGGCAGCAGTGTGCCTTGGGATTGAGCGGAGAAGGGTGCGCTACAGGGAGCCCGATGGAGATCGACGGCTTCTGGGCGATTGGCGTCATCGATCCGATATACAATCCCGGGGGCGATGACTATTGTGGCGATCTGACGCTCGCCGGATACAACGATTGGCGCCTGCCCAGCTATCACGAGCTCGCCGGGATTGCGGACTACGGCCGAATCGGGCCGGCGATCGACACCATCGCTTTCCCTGGTACGCCCGCCAATTCATCGTTCTGGACATCGTCCTGGGTGGCATTCGCGGTTGGCAACTCCGCATGGACGATGAGTTCCAATGTTGGAAGTCTCAATTACGGTGGACTTGGCTCCAATGCATCCTATGTTCGCTGTGTGCGCGGCGCATCGTACTTCGAGCACCCGGTGCGCTTCGTGGTGCAGGGAACGCCAGGACAGGAGATCGTGCTCGACATGGACACCGGCCTGACCTGGCAGAAGGAGTATTCTGCTGGTCACAATTGGTCCAGCGCTCTGTCATACTGCGCAGGGCTGACTTACGGGGGCGCGGATGATTGGCGGCTGCCCAATGTCAACGAATTGCGTGGGCTCGTGAACACCGTGGTACACGACCCGTGCTCCGACTTTCCCGAGATGCCAGGCGTAATTTTCTGGTCGTCGACCTCCTATGCAAGCAGCATTAGTACTACTGCTTGGTACGTCCAATACAACATTGGCTACGTTTTCGGTACTAACAGCAGCAGTGACAAGTCGAACGCTCACTTCGTACGGTGTGTCCGCTAATGGAGGCAATTATGAGACGCCAGATTCCCTTGATCCGAGCATGTCTGCTTGTCGGAGGGTTATGTGTTGTTGCCGGTTGTGACGACAACGCCTCGTCAACCGATGGCGGGACCGACGCGGACACTGACACAGATACCGATACTGACACGGATTCCGACACGGACGGCGAGACGATTATCGAGGGATACGTCTTCATTCAGGGCAAGACGGATCACTCGGGCGCGACCGTCGCGCTGGACGGAACCGACAAGGACGCGGTTACCGGATCGGATGGTCACTACCAGATTGGGAACGTGTCTCCCGCTTCGTACACGGTTACGGCATCGCTGGCCGGTTACTCCACCGAGACGTCCAATCCGTTTGCGGTCACGCCTAGTCAGACTACAACCGTGGAGTCTCTGACGCTGCTGGAGGGGATTGGTAGCTTGTCGGGGACGGTCCTGCTGGACGGCGAAACCGATCACGCCGGAATAGTAGTTATCCTCGAGGGTATGTCCCACGTGGCGGTCACCGACCCGACAGGTTTATGGGCAATGGACGACGTGGAGGAGGGAAACTACGCGGTCAAGGCATCTTTCGACGGTTACGAAGACGGCCTGGAATCCGATCAGGAAGTCGTTGCGGGTCAGAACACCGACGTGCCGATCATAACTCTTTATGAAACCCTGTCCTCGATTAGCGGCACGGTCACCCTGGAGAATACAACGGATTTCAGCGGAGTGAGTGTGATAGCCACGGCCACATGGAACCCGTCGCTCACCCACTCGAGCAGCACCAATTCGAGCGGGTTGTACACAATCGCAGATGTCGAACCGGGCATGTGGGATGTGGAGGCCGGCAAGGCCGACTACATTACCGGACTGGAGGAGAATGTCTTTGTTCAGGCGGATACTCCGACGGTGGGAGTGGATTTCACTCTGGTATACCAGCCTGCCGGCGTGGCAGCGGACCTGGTGTATGTGTCCGGCGGCTCCAACAACAGCGACCCCGACCAGACCGGCACGGTATACAACCTCCTGGCCAACCCGTTTGTGGTGGAGGTGCAAGACGCATACGGCGATCCGGTTCCCGGAACCCAGGTCTAT
>JAUVDV010000081.1 GCA_030595125.1 Deltaproteobacteria bacterium | reverse complement strand
GACCCGGTTACGGCTTTGGATGTTCTGTTTGCGATGACAACGCGTAAGAACAGATTTGCCGATTTATATATGAAAAAGTAGCTATGCGGGCTTCATCCGCAGTTTGGTAAAACCAAATGAAAGTTTATCGACACCCTCCCCTGCGACGGCGTGCGGGATTTATTTCTGCGGGATCAGGCGGCGGGAGGGGACGCAAGCCCTCCGGGCTTGACCGGTAGCTCCCCCGGGGTTCACGGGAACGTAGGTCATCCTGACCGCGCCCTCATCAGGGCGCGGTACGTGGGTAGGATCGTCAGTTTCTGAGAGTCACGGTTCATGTGAACACGGCTGGATCCGGATGATCGATTTTTTCTGGTCCAATCGTCCTTTCTTGGATAGTCTTGATTTTCGATCAAATTGACGAAATGAAGATTCGGGCGGCGATGTCTGTCAAATGGCATAACCCAAAATGATGGGGCCGCTTTAACAGGAGGGAACTATGAAAAGTAAAGAGCTTATACTTGTCTTCATCGCGGGGCTGGGGCTCGCAACGCTGATGGCCTGCGAAACCGGGGACACTTGCGACATCCGGACCAGCGGAATCCGCGTGGACTACGAGGCCGTCGAGGAGGGTGGATCCACCAGTGCGCGCGCCCAATTCATGTACAAGGGCACGTCCCTGGAGTTAGGCAACTGCGGCGACACCATCGAGGTGAACGGCGTTCGTCTTAACAGCGTCGGCAACGTGCACCCCATAACCTACGAGGCCAACGTGGACGCAACCACCGATGGCGAGTTCGTTTTCGTTTTCCAACGCGAAGACGAGGGTCCCTTCACCAGCTCGACGAACCTGCCCGACCCGTTCTCCATTACCGCGCCGGCAAGTGGAGACTCGTTCTCCCGCGCCGATGTTATGGACATTACCTGGGACAACAGCGACGGCGACTTCATGAATGTGGTTGTCGAGGCTGACGATCTATGGGAGTTCGACGAGACTCCCTCGGACACGGGCGCGCACACCATCGCCGCCGATTCCATCGAAACCCTCAGCGATCACGAGGACGAAGACATCCAGGCGGACCTCATCCTCACCCGCGAACTGGACGGAACCGTCGACCCGATCTTCGACAACGGCAGCACCTGCGTCGGCAAGGTCATCGACCAGATCAGCTTCACCTCGACTCCCTGAACGACAAAAGAAATTCTATTGCGAAGTGACCCCACTAAGCGTATCATTAAAGGTATCATAGGAGGTGCGGTCAAATGAAGATTCCCGATATCATTCCCGTCACGGATCTGCGGCAGGATGCCGCGGCTGTCCTCAAGAAGTTGCAGGGCTCTGCCGGCCCACTGGTTGTCACCCAGAGAGGACGGGCCGTTGCCGTAATGCAGCGCATTGACGCATACGAAAAATCGGAGCACGAGCGCGAACTGCTACGCCTCCTGGCGGCGGGAGAGAAAGATATCACCATCGGAGAAGGGCACACGCTGGCAAGTGTCATGAAGGAAGCGGACGCTCTATTGGAGGATGACAGGTCGTGAGGGTGAAGTTCACTCCATCCGCTCGTGCCCAATTCCTGGGAGGACTGGAATACATCCGCCGGGACAGCCCGAAAGCAGCGCGACGATTTCGTGAAAAGACGGAGAAGGTGCTTCGTCGGCTTGAGGAATTCCCGGATTCGGGCCGCGCAATACCGGAATTTCCCGACTTGCCGCACCGTGAGATCATTGTTCGCCCGTACCGGTTCTTCTACAGGGTAACCGGCAAGACTGTTTGGGTGGTTGCGGTTTGGCATGGTGCGCAATTACCGGAGGGGCCCCCTTGAGCCGATCCCTGTAAAATGAGTCTGTCACCGCCTTCTAAGGACTCTTGGTCTCTAGATCGAGGAAACCCTGCAACGTCTCTTCGAGCAATCTAAGATCACCGGTCTGGCATTCCCAAACGACAAGCACATCCCAGCCGGATGCCTCAAGGTCTTCGACGGCCATTCGATCCTTCTTCACGTTCGACTTGAATTTATTCCTCCAAAAAAATGCATTCGTGCCCGGCGTGCGGGTCAATTTGCACCCGGGATGCCTGTGCCAAAAACATCCGCGAACGAAGATGGCTTTTTTCTTCGATACCAAAACTATATCCGGCGTTCCCGGGAGGTCTTCTCGATGCAAACGGTACTTGTAACCCATGCTTTGAAGAAGTTGACGCACCGTCATTTCGGGCGTTGTATCCTTGCCGTTGACCTTGCTCATAATTTCGCTGCGCTCTTCCGATGTTACGTGATCCATTGTGCGGCTATTTCCTTTAGATCCAGGTCTTTAGATCCAGGCGGGCGAAGATCGATACCTTTACGCCGGGGTGGGGTCGTCTTCTTTGACTTTGGACTCGGCCACGGTGGGGAATAGAGCCTCGACCTTTTTCTCGTCCATAAACTCTGCGCGAAGCAAGGCGGCCGACTTGCGAAGGGCGCGGCGGAGCGCCTCGAGCTTGTCCCGCTCAACGGCCTGGGCCGACCTGAGCACGGCCTCGGCCGCGGCGGAGGGCTCGAGCGTGGCGGTTAACGTCGCCGCCCTGGTCTCCAGCTCCGTCGCCTGGTCGGCCATGGGGTGGCTCACGTTGGCCTTCAAGTAGGTCACCATGCCGGCGACCTGGGCCAGCTCGGCCCGATCCGGACCGTTGATGAAGTTGATGTTGCCGTCCGGGAACAGGGCGCGGTAGGCGCTGGCGCTCCGATCGCCCTTCAGGTTCTTCGGGCTGAGCAAATCGTAGCTGATGTTGGAGATAAACTCGTCGAGCGCGTCATCCGCCGCGTCCTTGTCCTCGACGGCCTGACTCCACATGGCCGCAAGCGGGCGGCGCGCGGCGTAAGCCAGCTCCAGGGCGCCCGTGGCCAAGACGAGCCTGTCCGCGCCCGAAGATATTTCCGGCTCCGCGCTCTGGCCGAGCTTGTCCGTGTGCTTGCGTGCGAAATTGAGCAGTGAAAGAGCGCCGAACGACCTGACAACTTTTGAAATTTGCATGGCTTTCTCCTGGTAAATTGATTGGTCTCCCCAAATCGCGATTACAATATGGTTAAAATTCCCGGGATGTCAACCGGGATATCCGAGTCCCGATTTTGTGCCCGTTCCGAATATATCGCGGCAAATCATCGCTGTTTTTTTGTAATAAATACAATGAAGTACACATTCAAGCACGCACAAACGACCGCTGCATCCGGTGCGGTTTGCCTTCCGGTGCGATCGAACGGTCGGCACATACTATGTGGTACACTTTCAGGGCGTATAAACGCCTACTACATCCGGTGCGGTACACCTTCCGGGCGCATAAACGCCTACTGCATTCGGTGTAGCACCCGGTCTTCAGAAGCCCCGCACACACCGGACGAACAATCGTCAACGTTACAATCATCCCCGCTTCCTGCTACTATTCCTAAAATCACTGTTGGAGAGCAACTGTTGTGCGCTCAACCGCTGATGGGGGAATGGATGAAAACTAAAGTCGACCCTTGGGTACGAATCGCTATTCTGGTTGTAGGCACCGCGGTTGCCGGAGCGCTATCCATACACTTCACGGGGAGTATACTGCCAAGTGACCCACGGCAGGCCTTGCTATTCCAGAATGCACTCCTCTTGATTGTCCTTGGCTCTGCCATACTCGAAAATCATTACACGAAGCCTGCGGACTCAGTTGTGAATTCCCTTATGGGAGTCATTACTCTTCTCTCCGTTTACGGCTATGCTCCGCATCGGCCATGGTTTGTAGTAAGCGGTTACTGCGTCTTCGTGTTCATCATCAGCACGACCTGCGTTGCAGTAAGCGCCGGGAAGGAAATAACGGGCTGGCGTGCCCACCTTGCGAAACTCACTTATCGCCCATCGGTGGTACTGGGCAAGTCCAGGCTTCTCTTTACGGTCGTGTTCCTTTCCGGCCTATGGTTCTTCCACTCGGTCCAGGAGCCAATTACGCTAGCATTGGTTCTCTTCTGGGGACTGTTTCTGGCAATTTGGCCCCTGAAGATCCCCGAACTACTTACATCCTGGGTGCACCAGCGCCACGCGCAGACCGCTGCCGTCGGTAAAGTCGTGAGAGTTGACAGCCCCAACATCCTTCGTGTGGCCTTGGATGGCACGTCCACGTGGAATCAGGAGCGCCCCTGGATCTGCGTTCTGCCGAACAACCGGTCGCAATGGGTACAGCCCCTCTATTCTCAGTTCAAAGATGGTCAGCTGTTTGCCACTGGCCTACTCACCGACCTTGCTGGCCCGGAACTTTCAGGACACATCAACCACGTGGTCGAGCCTTCTGATGGCGATGCCACCCCCTCCCGGTCTGAGATTGATGCCGCCTTGGGTGGGGACGCGATGTCTCACCTCGTAGGCTTCGTGGTGGAGGGGAAAGAGATAGGTGCGCTCAAGGTCGAAGCGCTAGATCCTCTTATCTTTCAGGAGGGCATGCTCATCTGGTCCCGAGTCGGCGAACGCCGCGTCTACTATCAAGTTGTCGCTGGAACAGCAAGAGAAGAAGCGTTGGCCACCGACAAGCGCGGATATCAAGTAGCGACCGCCACACAGCTCGGCATACTGAGTCAGAAAGCGGGATTCTCGAAATACGAGTGGCTACCGGCCATGAATACCCCGGTTTACAGCTCGAGACCAGAGCAGAACATTGATGAAGCAGCTGTGGCAGACGAAGACTTCGTGCTCGGCACCATCCCTCGTTCCAAGATTCGAGTCGGGGGTGATTTCGTTGCAAACTACAATTATCACACAGCGTTGTTAGGAGTTACCGGATCAGGAAAGACCGAGTTGGCGTTCGACATGATCCGGCATTCTGCAAAAAACGGAGTCAAGGTAGTTTGTATTGACCTGACAGACCAGTACAGGGGGCGCCTTTCTGACCTCAACCCGGTTGATCTCTCTGTATCAGAACAGACGGCTGATAGCCTGAGCGAGAAACTCTTCGCCGTCGAGACAGGAACCTACGGGGCACCGGACGAAAAAAAGGCGCTCGGCGAGTTTGCCAATACACTGCGGGAGCAAATCAAGAAATCTGTAACGTCCTTCCTTGAGGAGGGCGAAGAGGGCGAAGACACCTCTTTGGGGCTGATAAGCCTACATGAGATCTCGAATACGAAGGCTACACTGTGGATTACAGAATTGTACATGACGTGCCTCCTGAAGTATGCGCGAGACAATCGCGGGAAATCACCGAAGATCCTCATAGTTGTCGAAGAGGCGCATACTGTGATGCCAGAACCTAATACCATGGGGCTCGGTGACTATGACTCCCGCGGCCTCGTGGGGAAGATCGCACAGATTGCCCTGCAAGGTCGGAAATATGGTGTCGGCCTCCTCGTGCTGGCGCAGCGTACGGCGACAGTCAGCAAGACGGTCCTCACACAGTGCAATACAATCATCAGTTTCACATGTTACGACGATACGAGTCTCGGCTTTCTTCGGAATATCTTTGGGCCCGAGCATGTCGCTCTCATACCGAATCTACCGAGACTGCACGCCATCGCGTTCGGAAACTGGATTCGCTCGGAGCATCCGATAGTTTTCGAGGTGCCCTTTGATGAAAGCAAGGCCGGGGGTGTATAACAACCGGCTGAACCTGGCGGCGCCCTCGTAAAATGAGTCTTCAAAATAAGTCTGGCACCCGAAGATGAGGAAGATACATGACTGAATACATACCGTCCAAAATACTTGAATGGCAAGAAGCGGGAAGCGAACCGGAATACCAATCTCTTTCCCTCGCAGATTTCGCACGCGAATTTGACTGCGCCACCAGATATCTTTCTCGTCTGCTAAAAGTCAGGCCCTTCGTGATGTATCTCCTTCTTTTCAAACGGGCGTATTTTGAAGAGGGCAAACGCGTCATCTCCGTCAAGCTGTCTGAACTTGGTGAGAATCTTCTGAGTGACATCGGCAAGCCGATGTCACACGACGTTGTTAGACGAGGAGTCAACGATCTTATTCGTTTCAACATAGTCATGAAGACTCCGTCACGACCTGGCCAAGTGAATGAGTATGAAATACGACTTCCCTCAGAGATTCGGGAAGTCCAAGAAATGATCCAAATTGATAGTGAAAGAGGTGAAGACGTCGCCGACACAAGATTCGACGACTATTACACCGACCCGCAGAAGCGATTGGAAATCCTAAAACGGGATGGGTACAAGTGTTTCTACTGCTTACGCGAGGTGCAAAGAGATACCTTCTATCTTGACCATCTGGAACCACGAACATCTGGAGGCCAGAACTTCCAGACCAATCTTGTCTGTTCCTGTAAGAGTTGCAACTCGAAGAAGAATGCAGCTGATGCCGCCACATTCTTGCGTGATGTATATCGACAGGATTTGCTTACTCAGGATGAGTTCTTGGTACAAAAGGAGAAACTGAATTCGCTTGTTGAAGAATACGAATCATTGAAGAAAGAAGATTCAGAACAACGCCTTCGACGCGTACGCAAGTAAGCCCCCCCCAAATGACCCCCCCAAATGACCCTCACAAAATCCTTATGAAAAACTCTTCGTCGCGTGTGCGATGGCGCCGGGGGTGTCGACGTCCTGCCACCTGCCGTTACCGATATCGTGCACCAGGGCGAGGCCTTTCATTGCCAGCGCCTTGACCCCGTCCGAGAGGGTGCAATCGCCGTCCTCGCGTGCGGCGGCCGCCTCGCGTATCCGATCGAACAGGGCCGGCGTACAGGAGAAGAGCCCGGTGTCCACCGCGTCGAACTCGGCCAGCTCCTTGTGAATCTCCACTATGCGCCCGTCCCGGGTCAGGACCTTGGTGGCGTCGTCCTCGTCGTAGATTTGGTCCAGCTTGCGATCCACGGCGAGCACCAGGCCCTCCGGAGGAAGATGGGCGCCGGCCAGCCCGCGAATGAGCGATGCATCGAAGACATGGTCGGCCATGGACAGGAAAAACGGCCTGTCGCCAACCACGTCTCGCGCAGCGAGCACCGAGAGCCCGTTGCTCATCCTGTAGCGGGGGTTGGTGACGAACGTTACACCCAGAGAAGGGCTCCCCTCCTCCACGCCGGCCATTACCTCTTTTGCCCTGTGACCGACTACTACAACCGCCTCGCCAACACCGGCCTCCTGGAACCTGTCCAGTACCCGCAGGATCAAGGCCCGCCCGTTCAGGGGAAGCAGCGGCTTTGGCGGTCCCTCGTCGCTCTTGAGTCGGGATCCCATCCCGGCGGCGATTATCACGACTGTATTCGGTGGTGAATCACTCATGGCGCCAGCTCCGGAGGCTGCTTGCCCGCAAGGAAACGATAACGGACCATGTTGCGGTAGACGCGCCTCACGTAGTTCCTGGTCTGTGCAAAACCGGCCTTCTCCACGAAGACGTCCATGGGGAAATCCCCAGACCTGTCCAGCCAGCGAGACACCGCGGCCGCCCCACCGTTGTACGCCATTATAGCCAGGGGCATGGACCCGTCAAACCGCTTCAACAGGTGGGCCAGCTCGTATCCGGCCGCCGCGATGGAATCCTCGGGCCCCGGAAGCTCACCCTCCTTCAGAGGTGACAGGCCGGCACGCTTCCGATTGGTCTCGTAGGTGTGCGGCATCATCTGCATCATCCCCATCGCCCCGACTCCCGACACGGCCGCAGGATCGAACAGGCTCTCCTTTCGGGCGATGGAGTGGATGAGATCGGCGGGCAGGCCGTGGAGATCCTCCTGCCGTTGAACCAGGTCTTCGAACGGGGTCGGGTACGCGGCCCGGGCCCGCCAGAGATCTTTCGCCGCGGGGGGCCACTTGAGGCCGCGTGCGGCACGCCGTATTGCGTGATGTGGCGCGTCGAGGGCTACATAGTGCGTTATCCAATCCCTGGCGCCGGCCTTCACCTTCCCGGCCTTCTCCGTTGCGCGCAACTCGTCCGAGGCCTGCCTGAATAGCCCCGCACGGGCAAAGAACGCAGCCAACCCCGAAAGCTCCTGCAGAGAGGGCGGCAACTCGTCGGGCTTGCCGGCGTCGGCGGCGCCCCCGTCGAGACCGGCATCCACCAGCGCATCCACCGCCCCGCACGAACCGAGATCTCCCCCGCCCTTTTTCAATCTGCGCGCGGCCATCAACGCGTACCATCCCGTGGGATCGGCCTCGCACACGTTGCGCAAGAGATCGGCTCCGTCCTTTCTCTTGGCATTGAAACGGGCCACCGCGTACCAGTACCCGTTGCGCTCGATTGCCTCCTTGCTGGTGCTTCCCTTCGACGCGGCTTTCAGGTGCGCCTGCGCCCTCCTGTCGAAACCCGCGAGGATCGCACTGAGCCCCGCCAGAAAATGGGCATCCCTTTTTCTACCGGGCCCAAGCGGGGTCTTCGTCGCCTTTTTGCCATTTCCTACTATCTTCTCCAGCCCGTTCAGCGCGGCCTTGTGACTTCCCAGGTAGAACTCCAATCGGCACGCCAGGAACTGCGCTTCGGCAGCCCTGCTCTTGTTCCGGGTCTTCTTTGCAAATGCCCGAAAAACCCTGATCGCCTCCTCGTCCTTATCCAGACGAGAGAGAGCGCGAGCCTTGAGGAACCTGGCCTCGTCCGCGTGGATCTTGTCGGTGGCAATAACATCTTCGAGCGCACCGACCGCCTTCTTGTAGTGCCTGCGCCTCTTGAAAAGCAGGCGCGCGTTCAACCACTTAGCATCCCTCTTGAAGGCTCCGTCCCGGCCTTTTATCAGTGGATCCAGAGTGGCCGCCGCGTCATCCCACGCACGAAGATCCATGAGCCGTTTCGCGATCTCCACCCGCTGTTTCGGAGTCCATTTGGGCGCCTTGTTCAGGTCTTTCAACGCATTCAAGGACTTCCTCATGATGACCGCGCTACCGGCGTCACGGGCCAGCCTGGCCAGGATATCCACGGCGGTCTCCTGTCCTTTCCCTTCGTCCTCCACTGCCAACAACGCCTCTGCGTGGGCCAGATCCAGCCGATCCCTGGTTCGCCCCGTGGCGCCCTTGCGGGCCGCCGAAAAGGCTTGCGCCGCATCCCCGAACAGCCCCGCGTCCATGAGCCACTTTCCGCGATTTTCCATGAGCGCCCGCCGCTGACCCGCATTCATGGACGAATTGCTCTCCAAATACTTAAGGGCCTCGTCCGCCGCCGCTTTTTGCTCCCCGGATCTCGCCAAAATTTCGATCAGCTTTCGCTTGCGAATATCCTCCAGGTCATCACGAGCCCGCGACAGGGATCGCAACAGGGCAATAGCCTCTTCATGATCCCCGAGGGCGTCGGCCACCAGCGCCCCGAGGTATTTGGATTCCGAGGTTTTGGGGGTCCCTTTCATCAACTCCTGCGCGCCCGCAGCATCCCCGGCCTCGAACGCCCTCCCCGCCGCAATCAGGTCGGCATCAGCGTCCTGCTCCGCCGCCGTTTGCGCCGAAACGACACCGGCGTCGCGCTCCATATCCGCAGCCGCACCCGCCTCCCCCAAGACCACCACCGGACCGCTCCCGCTGCACGATGCAATCAGGCCCACGCAGACCAACGGGAAAAGCATCCTCGAAACAAACGACTTCATTCTTGTATATATTTCCATAGCTTTCGATCCATGACATCCACAACACGATGAGTGTCTATCATGACTATTGTCGAGTTCGGAATCCAGTTAGCAGCTGTTGACATTGCCAGCTACACCCGATAGTGAGAGGCCGATGTTCGAGGAAATCAAAGAGCGAATTCAACCGCTTCAGGCCAAACTCGACGGCCTGAGGGGGCATCTTTGACCTCGCCGCCAAGCAATCGCGCATCGCGAAGCTGAACGAGCACGCTTCCAACGAGAACTTCTGGAACGACAACGAGAAAGCACAGGCGGTGCTCAAGGAGAGGGCGCGTCTGGAGGGAATCGTCAACGGTTTCAACAAGCTCGTGAGGGACATTGCCGATCTTGATGATCTGGTTGATCTGGCGGCCGAGGAGCAGGACTCGTCGATGCAGGACGAACTATCCACCCAGGTAGATGCCATTCAATCAAGAGTGGAGGAAACCGAAACCGCCCGGCTGCTTGGCGAACCCATGGACGCCTCCAACGCGTTCGTCTCTTTTTCTCCGGGCGCCGGGGGCATCGATTCAGCCGACTGGGCGGAGATGCTCCTTCGAATGGTATCCCGCTACTGTGAAAAGAAGGGTTTCAAAACAAACGTGGTGGAGATCCAGGAGAACGACGAGGCCGGAATCAAATCCGCAACCCTCAACATCATCGGAGAGTTCGCTTACGGATACCTGAAATCCGAGCGTGGCATCCATCGACTCGTACGGATCTCCCCGTTCGACGCCGCGTCGCGGCGACACACCTCGTTCGCAGCCATCGACGTTATTCCGGAAATCGATGACGAAATCGAAATAGAGATCAAGGATGATGACCTGAGGGTGGATACCTACCGGGCCGGGGGCCACGGTGGTCAGCACGTGAACAAGACTGACTCGGCGGTACGTCTCACCCACGGGCCGAGCGGCATCGTCGTGCAATGCCAGAACGAGCGATCTCAACAGAAGAACAAGGCCCAGGCCATGAAAGTCCTCAAGGCGCGCATTTACGAAGCAGAGATGGAGAAGCGCAAAAAGGAGGTCGCGCAACGCAACGCCGACAAGAAAGAGATCTCCTGGGGAAGCCAGATCCGCTCGTACGTGCTCGCCCCTTACCAGCTGGTCAAGGACACCAGGACCGGCGAGGAGACGGGCAACGTGACCGCCGTGCTGGACGGCGATCTCGAACGCTTCGTGCGAGCGTACCTGCTCGCCACCTCCGGAGACTGATCTTTGGATATCACCACCATAGTTATTTACCTTGTCTCGATGCTCACCATCGCCGTCTTCCTCAACATCGGCGGGTGGTACCTGGTTGTTCGCATCATCAACTCATTCGGCAAGCGGCTGCGGTTCCATCACTTCGTGGCCACACGGCACCTGCGCGGCAGAAAGACCGGCTTTCTCACCGCCATCGGGATCCTGGCGATCCTGGGCGTGTCGTTCTCGTCGTGCACGCTCACCACGGTCCTCTCGGTGATGGGCGGCTTCTCCGACGACCTCAAGCAAAAGATCATCAGGACCAACGCCCACATCATCGTGGACAACTACGGCTCCGATCTGGGTGGCGCGCCGGCTGTAAACGACTCCGACGAAGACCACCTGCACTCGTCGTGGAAAGAAGTGCTTGCCGCCGTTGAAAAAGTGGACGGCGTCCAGGCGGCGACCCCGGTCGTCCAGGGCGAGGCGATGATGAACGCCCGAACCAACAACCACGGCATCCAGCTCAAGGGTGTGGACCCCAAAAGTCTTGAAAACGTCAGCCATGTGTTGACCCGACTGGACAAGGGGAAAGCGGAATACATCACTAACCCCAACGCGCTGTTCAAGCACGTGCGGGAACGCCGGGCCCGCCTTTACGGGTTCTCCGGAAACAAGGCGGATGCAAATTCGAAGGACAACGAGAAGGATGAGGGCTTCATCCCGGCGCCGGTCAATCCCAAACAGAGGGTGCTCCCCGCCGTCATCGTCGGGAGGGAGCTAGCGACCTCGCTTCGCCTGTACCTGGGCGAAGAAGTAAACATTATCTCGCCCCTCGGAGACATCGGGCCGACCGGACCCATACCCAAGAGCCGACCGTTCCGTGTGGGAGGAGTCTTCTTCTCGGGTATGTACGAATTCGACAGTCTCTACGCGTACACCTCCATCGAGGCAGCGCAGGAATTCCTTCGCAAGGGTGACAGGATCTCCCAGATCGACGTGGCCGTAACCGACCCGGACAACGCCATCAAGGTTTCAAAAAATATCCTGGAAGAGCTGGGCGGCAAGCTGCGCGTTCGCCCGTGGCAGGAGATCAACACCAGCCTCTTCTCCGCGCTCAAACTGGAAAAGATAGTGATGTTCATCTTCCTGTCCTTTGCCATCCTGGTGGCATCCTTCTGCATTATCGCCACTCTCTCCATGCTCGTCATAGAAAAGAGTGCCGACATCTCCATCCTGTTGACTCTCGGCGCCACCCCGAGCACGGTCCAGAAGATCTTCAGGTTCGAAGGTCTCCTCATCGGCCTGGTGGGAACCACCGGCGGCCTCCTGGTGGGTCTTGGACTCTGCCTGGCCCTCAAATACGTGGGCCTGCCCATCGATCCGGAGGTCTGGTACATCGACAAGCTCCCGGTCAATATCTCCCCTCTGGAGTTTCTGGCGGTGGGTTTGTCATCTCTTTTCATCACCCAGGTGGCCACCTTCATCGCAACGTGGATCGCGTCCAGCCCCAACCCGGTGGAAGGATTGAAAAATGCCTGACAGCCAAGAGTTGCTCCTCGACATTACCGACCTGCACAAGGAGTTCAATCACCGCGGCGAGCGCATCCAGGTGCTCGAGGGACTCGATCTACAGATAAAGCAGGGCGAGATGTGTGCCGTGGTCGGCGCATCCGGGGCGGGCAAGTCAACGTTCCTGCACGTTGTGGGAACCCTGGACACCCCCACCTCCGGGCAGATCCTGTGCCGCGGAGAGAACATCACCCTTTTCCCGCAGAAGGCCCTGTCGGATTTTCGCAATCGCACCATCGGTTTCGTCTTCCAGTTTCACCACCTGCTGCCAGAGTTCACCGCCCTGGAGAACACCATGATGCCGGGGATGATCCAGCGTATGAATCACGACGATATCGAGCGGAACGCGAAGAACATCCTCGAGGAGGTGGGTCTGTCCCACCGGCTGACTCACAAGCCGGGAGAGCTCTCCGGCGGCGAGCAGCAGAGGGTTGCTCTGGCTCGCGCCCTCGTCATGGAGCCCGCTCTTCTTCTCGCGGACGAGCCCACGGGAAACCTGGACAGGGAAACCTCCGACGGGATCCACGAACTCTTCTTCTCCATGAACCGCCGTTACAACACCACCATGCTCCTGGTCACTCACAACCGGGACCTGGCTGCCCGCATGCCCCGCACCTTGATGCTGGAAGACGGCAAGGTTCACGACGTGGAAAACGGAGCGTTCTGAAGCGCTGGCCTCCCAGTCGGATCTATTCCCCGAATACTTTGCGGATGAATTGTTCCCCCTCGAGGAGGCCGAGGGAGCCGGATTTCACTTGCTGCTCGTCGTACCCCTGAACGCTGTCGGCCTCGGCGCCTGGCCTCCAGATGGCCACGGGAACCGGATCGCTGGCGTGACAACCAGTCTCCACGGGAGTTGGATGATCCGGAAGAACTGCCACGGTGACCCGGAGGCCGCGCTCCTCGATCCCGGCCAGCAACGGCCGAACGATGCGGTTGTCGAGGTATTCAATGCACTTGATCTTGAGATCGAGATCCCGCGAATGGCCGGCCTCGTCGGTGGCCTCCACGTGAAGGTACACAAAATCGTATTTCTCGAGCGCTTCCAGGGCGGCCTGAGCCTTGCCCTCATAATTGGTATCGTGAAGACCGGTGGCGCCCTCCACAAGGATCTTCTCCATCCCGGCATACACACCCAGACCCTGAATGAGATCCACCGCCGAAATGACCGCGCCGCTCACGCCGTGTAACTCCTGGAAGGTACGCATGCTCGGTCGACGCCCGGGAGACCAGACCCACATGCAGTTTGCCGGATCCAGCCCCCTGTCCACACGATCTCTGTTCACCGGATGATCCGTCAGAATCCGGCGGGCATTTTTGTGAACCTCAATGAGCCTGTCCACTGTTTCCACCGCGCCGTCGTTCAACGCCCACGGCATCAGATCTGCCTCGAGCTCACCCACGTGATCGTGGGGTGGGGCACAGTCAAAATCCTTGCTGGCCCATTCCCCCGGCAATACCAACAGGTGCCTGAAACTCACTCCCGGATGAAACTTCACTGGACGGTCGCCCTGAGCACCCCCCAACTTCTCATCGAGATCCCGGATCAGTTGCACGGATTCCTCGGTTGAAATATGGCCCGCCGAGTGATTTTTGATTTTACCTTGCGAGTCGATGCACAACAGGTTGCAGCGCATGGCCACATCCCCGGCGCCGAGATCGACTTTCATGCTGGCCGCCTCGAGTACGCCGCGTCCCGAAAAGCAAACAGCAGGGTCGTATCCGAGCACGGAGAGGTTCGCCACCGCCGAGCCATTCGGCTGGCCCTCGGGGACAGTCACAAACCGACCGGTGACGCCCATCTTTGCGATCCTGTCGATGTGAGGTTTGTTTGCAACCATGAGCGGCGTCTTGCCGCCAAGTTTGGCGACCGGGTGATCCGACATCCCGTCGCCCAGCACGATCACCGCCTTCATGAACGGTACTCCGAAACCAGGTGGTTCTTGAACTGTGCGTAGTCCAGGCCCATCTCACCGAAGATCTCCTCCTGTTCGTCCAGCCCTTCGAGGCTCGGCGGCAGCAAAGGATCCTGTCCTGTGATGGCCCTGATCTCCTCGGGAAACTTGGCGGGGTGCGCAGTCTCCAGAGAGATGGACGTACCGGATGCCGCGTCCGGATTCTTCTCGAGGTATTCGGTCAGACCCGCCCATCCAACGGCGCCATGAGGCTCCAACATGACACCGTAATCCCGAAACACCCGGCCGATGGTGGCGCGGGTCTCGTCGTCGCTGATGCTGATCCCGTAGAAGTCTCGGTTGACGGCCTCGAGATCCGGGGTCGAAACCAGCGTCCCAACCTCGTCCATCTGTCCTCCGTAGAGAGCTACCAGACGCGCCAGGTTCGATGGATGCCCCACGTTCATGGCGTTGGAGATGCACACAAGAGATGGATCAATCTTCTTATAAACCCCGGAGGCGAAGAACCTGGGCACCTCGTCGTTGGAGTTGGTCGCCACCACGAAGCGGGAAACCGGCAGCCCTCCCGTCAGCGCGAGCACGCCGCCCATCAGGTCTCCGAAGTTGCCCGAGGGAACCGAGAACACAACCTCCTCGCCGCCCGCGATATCCGCCAGGCGTGACGCGGAATAAACGTAGTACACCGATTGGGGCAAGAGGCGACCGATGTTGATGGAGTTGGCGGACGACAGGTTCATGTCCGTCAGGTCCGGATCAGAGAACGCCCGTTTCACCAGCGCCTGGCATTCGTCGAACTTTCCCTCCACTGCGATGGTGGATATGTTCCCGCCGAGGGTGGTCATCTGCTTGCGCTGACGATCGGATACCTCCTCCCTCGGGAAGAGCACCAGCACTCGGATGCCCTCGACTCCGAGGAACGCATGGGCCACCGCCGAGCCGGTGTCGCCGGACGTGGCTGTGAGAATCAGTAGATCCGTGTTGCGTTCGCGAACGAGACGGCCGAGCGCCAGCCCCATGAATCTGGCGGCGAAATCTTTGAACGAAGCGGTCGGGCCGCGATCCAGGCGCATCACCCAACTTCGACCGGTCACCTTTTCAAGGGGCACATCGAAATTGTAGGCCTTGTGACAGATCTCCTCCATCACATCCCTGGAGAATACGCCGTCGGCGTAGGGGCCGAGCACGGCCGCCGCCAGATCCGGGTACGACATGTCCCGCGCATTGGAAAGAAGCTCACGGGAAATGGCCGGCACCGAGGTGGGCAGGAAGAGACCCTTGTCTCCCGCCTGGCCCTGCAGCAGCGCCTGGGCCAGATCCACTTTCGGAACTTCACGATTGGTGCTGTAGTATTTGATCATGACCCCGGCCTCTTCGTTACTTGACGGACTTGGCGGTGGTCGCTCCGGAAGCCCCGCCGGTGGAGTACTCGTAAGGAACCTGAACCGTTACCTTGCCGCCGACGGTTTCGAGGGCCTGATCGAGATCGGCGATCACATCAGCGGGATGCTCGCCGCCGACACAGAGCCTGATGAGGTTGGGCTGAATGTTGGCCATCACTCTTCCCTCTTCGCCCTGCTGGGAGTGAGTGGATATCGCCGGAATAGTCGCGACCGACTTGATGCGCCCCAGATCCGTGGCGCGCCAGATGCGCTGGAGCCCGTCGAACATGTCCCTGGCCGCCTGGGCGCCGCCCTTCACGTTGAGGGACATCAGGTGACCGTAGCGATTGACCGGCTTGCCGTACTGCGGGTCGTGCTCCGCGTCCACCAGGAACATGTACTTGCTGGCCAGCTCGTGGAGCGGATGGTTCTCCAGGCCCAGGTAGCTGACCTTCTCGATCCCCTTGTGCTCAGACAGGAACCTGGCGACCGTGAGGGTGTTGCGACTGAACATGTCCATCTTGGACCGCAAGGTCCTGATGTCGTTCAACGAGAGGATGGAGTTCATCGGAGAAATGTTCTGCCCGTTGTCCCGGTTGGGAAGCGCCTTGATGTACATGGCGAAGTCGGCCTTCATCTCGTCGCAGCCGAAGTTGCTCACGATGCCCTTGCGGGCGATGACGGCACCGGCCACTCCGAAACCCGACGAAGTAAGGGACTTGGTGACCGACTGAATCACTATATCCGCTCCGTGAGTGAGCGGACGGAGCAGCGCCGGAGAACCAACCGTGTTGTCTATGATCACCGGTGCGCCACGTGAATGGGCTAGCTTTATGACCGCATCGAGATCGAAGAACGCCTGCCCCGGGTTGGAGGGCATCTCGCCGTAGACGAACCGGGTGTTCTCGTCGATCTTGGACTCCCACTCGCTCAAATCCGTGGAGTCGATGACCCAGCGACAATCCAGACCTCGCTCCTGCGCCTTGCGAATGGCAAACTGCTGAAAGGTACCGCCGTAGACTTGGCAGGTGGTCACGAAGTTGATCTTCTGGCCGGGCTTGTCCGGGTCCACCGCGAGGAACGGATCAGTCGCGCTTGCAATGGCCGCCATCCCCGACGACGTCGCACAGCATGAGGTCTCGATGTCGGCGCCGTATCCCTCGAGGAGGGCCAGGGTCTGCTCCAGATAGTACATGGAGGGATTGCCGATTCGCGAATAGCACCACGTGGGAACCATGTAGGCCAGGGCGGCCTCCATCTCGTCCGAGTCCCGATAGGCCTGACTCGAACTCATATAAATCGGCTCTATAATCGATCCCTGGTTGAAATTGAGGGACTCGTTCATGGAGTACATGCCGTGCACCGCTATGGTGTCGAACTTGCATTTTTTTATTTTTGCGATGTCTTGCGCTCGGCGCTCCGCCGCCTTGTTGGCCAGCTCAACGTACGCTTCTACTCCTGATTTGTTGGACATGAGGTTCCTCTCTGTTCTCTATTTGTTTTCGTTGTTGAACAATTGCTCGAGGGAGTACCCCTCATCACGCTTCACGGTGGAAAGGACCAGGAAGGTCTCCTGCTTCTCGACACCGGCGAGGGATCCGAGCCTGTGCTTGATCAGATCTCCGAGATGATCGATATCGCGAACCGCCACATGAAGGATGTAGTCGTACCTTCCCGCCACGTGCACACAGCTTCTGACCTCGGGCACCCCGCGGATCGAAGACTCAAAATCCTCGATACCGGTAGCCTGATGGTGATTGAGGACGATCATCACAAACGCCTCTACGTTGTACCCGATCTCCTTGGGGTTGAGTTCGGCGCGATACCCGCCGATAATTCCCTTCTCCTCGAGCCGTCGAACTCTCTCCAGCATTGAAGACGGCGCCAGTTTGTTGAGCCTTGCGAGCTCGACGTTGGTCATGCGACCGTTTTCCTGCAGAGTCGCGAGTATTTTCCGATCAGTGGTATCCATGTCAGCCACTATTACAACAAGACTCCCTGCCGTCTACACATATTCGTCAAAAACACAATGGGGTTGCATTCCGTTCGACTTATCCCGCCGAATTCCGAACAAACCCCCGGCATCAGTGGCAGAATTCGATGGCAGGCTGGCGAACTATTCAGATCAGGCGGGTTTCATTCGCTTGAGTTCGTCCTCGAACGGCGGACGCACCACCCCGACTTCGGTGATGAGCGCCGTGACGAGCTCGCAGGGGGTCACATCGAACGCGGGGTTTCTCACGGGAACGCCTTTGGGAAGAATCCGTTGCCCCAGAACATGGGTGACTTCTGACGATGGCCGTTCTTCGATCGGGATGGAGTCACCATCCGGGCAATTCATATCTATCGTGGACCAGGGCGCCGCCACGTAGAACGGAACCTGATCCGCGTGGGCGGCGAGGGCCACACCGTACGTGCCAATCTTGTTCGCCACATCACCGTTCCTCGCGACCCGATCGGTTCCCACCACCACCATATCGATCTCCCCGGACGCGATGAGCGCGGCCGCCGCCACATCGGGCACCACTGTAACGTCGATACCATCACGCTTCAGCTCCCATGCGGTCAACCTCGCTCCCTGTAAAAACGGGCGCGTCTCGTCCGCGATAACCCTCACCTTCTTGCCCTGCGCAACCGCCGACCTGATAACGCCCAGAGCGGTCCCCCACCCGCCGGTCGCCAGGGCCCCGGCATTGCAATGAGTGAGGATCGTCGCCTCGTCGGGAACAAGCTCGGCCCCGAAGCTCCCCATCGCCTTGCAGTTGGCGATGTCCTCCTGGAGAATCGACTCCGCCTCTGCGAGCAGGGCCTGAGCGCCGTCGTCAATGTGCTCTTTCATCCTCTCGATGGCCCAAAAAAGGTTCACGGCGGTGGGCCTGGTACTCGCGAGAAGATCGCAGGCTTCCAATATCGCATTCACATTCCCGTCTGATACCCTCGCGGCCAGCGCCACACCGAAAGCCGCAGCGACACCTATGGCCGGGGCCCCCCGGACGACCATGTCTCGAATGGCATCCGCCACCTCCCGCACATCCCGGTACTCGTTGTACCGCTCCTCGTGGGGCAGAATCCGCTGATCGATCATCACGACGGCATCGTCCCGCCAGAACACTGTGTATGCTTCGCTCTTATGTTGCTTCATCAGGCATTTCCTTCGGGAAGACCCGCAATCATACATGAAATTCAATAAAACGCTTGCTTGTACGCTCACAGTGTAATAATTTACATCTGACAATGAAATACAAATTGCCAATAGCAGATTTGCCGGAACTCACGGCGGAACTGGAGGAGTTGCAGCGCCAGGCAACCGTGGGCCACGTGGCCACGGGAGTTGCACACGAATTCAACAATATCCTCACAGCGCTCCTCGGATGGACTCAGCTGGCCAGACGAACGGTCAACGGAAACACCCAGGCCAGCAGCGCCCTCGAAACCATCGAGAGCAACACCAGGCGCGCAAAGCAGATCGCTTCGCAACTCCTCGATATCGCAAAGCCGGGAAACGATTCGGACCAGGTATTCTCGCCCGTAGAAACGGTACAGGAGGCTCTCCAACTCCTCGCATGGGATCTGAAGACATCCCACATCACGATCACCAGCGAGCTGACCTCCAGGGCTGCGTGCCTCGGCAACGCCGCCAAAATGCTACAGGTCTTCGTCAACATCATCCGAAACGCCATGGACGCCACGCCCGCCGGAGGAGCCATTCAGGTATCTGTCACCGACGACAACGATCACATCCTGATAGTCTTTTCGGACAACGGAAGCGGGATCGCGGTGGACGACATGGACAAGCTGTTCACCCCCTATTTCTCCACCAAGACCAGGAGTGGCGACAGGACCGGAGGCACAGGACTCGGACTGGCCATCTGTAAAAGAATTGTGGAGAACCACAGCGGAACAATAACCGTATCATCGCAAACACCCGGCGGAACCGCGTTTACCGTCTCACTGCCCACCACGGACGAGCAAATGCCACTTGAGCCCAGCGGGGAAGAGACCCCCTCCAGCATCCCGCCGGGAATATCGGTGCTGGTGGTGGACGACGATCCGGACATCTGCGAGATGATACACACGGCCTTTACCTTGAGGGGAGCTCACGTGGAGTCGGCAGTCAACGGCGAGGACGCCCTGGAAATCACCAGGCGCGAGCAATTCCACGCAGCATTCGTCGACTTCTCCATGACCGGGCTCAGCGGTCACGATCTGGGACGCGCTCTCGCACAGGCCCAGCCTTCCATGCCCATCATCTTCATGAGCGGAGTGGAGATCCCCAACGAGGAAAAGCCCTACTACGCCGACTTCCTGAAAAAGCCTTTCGACCTTCACGAGATCCAATGCAAACTTCGAGAGATCATCGACGTTGATCGAAACTCGAGTAGCAGCTAGATTCCCTGGAATGGCATCGCAACTTCAGACCGTGGATAGACCGATAATTCTGGTGGCCCTCGGTGGGCACGCCTTCATGGAACGCGGCGAGAAGGGAACGGTGGAGGTCCAGGAGCGCAACGCGGCGAAGATATGCAATATGATCCAGACCCTGATCGACCGGGACTTCAACATCGTGATCACCCACGGAAACGGACCCCAGGTTGGCAACCTTCTCCTTCTGAACGAGTCCGGTGACGAATCCATCCCCAAGATGCCCCTCGACGTCCTCGTCGCCCAGACCGAAGGGAGTCTCGGATATTTTTTGCAGCAGGCAATGCTCAACGAGCTGCGCAATTCCGCAAAGAAACGGTACGTGGTCACAGTGATCACCCAGGTGCTCGTCAATCCGGACGACGAAGCTTTTCAGAAGCCCACCAAGCCCGTGGGGCCGTTCCTTGCCCAGCAGGAGGCGGAACACCGCAGGGATGAACTCGGCTGGCAGATCGTGGAGGATTCGGGCCGCGGCTGGAGAAGACTGGTTCCCTCGCCGACACCCGTAAAAGTGATCCAGCGCCACATGATCCGCGAGTCCGCAGAGGCTGGAAACATCGTTATCGCAGCGGGGGGCGGTGGAATTCCGATAGTCAAGAAAAACGACGGCACCTACCAGGGGGTCGAGGCGGTCATCGACAAAGATCTGACATCTTCCATCCTGGCAACCCAGATCGGCGCCGAGATCTTCGTCATTCTCACCGAGGTCCCGCAGGTCTGCACGGGTTTTGGCACTGACGGGGAACGGACCATCGGAGCCATCACATCAGAGAGGTTGAAGGATCTGGAGGGACAGGGTGAGTTCCCGGCTGGAAGCATGGGCCCCAAGGTTCGGGCGGTGCGCGAATTCCTGGACCGGGGCGGCAAGAGAGCCATAATCACCAATTCGGACGCCTTGCCCGAGGCACTCCTTGGGAGGGGCGGAACTCACATTATTGGAGGGTGCTGAAAGCTTCCTCGTAAGTGGCGCTCCCACCACGCTCACAAGACACCGGCATCACCTTCTCGACAGCGTCGATCACCGCGTTCACCACTCCCTCCAGGGCCTTGACCGGATCGGAACGCCAGACCACTGCCGAGACCCTTCGGCCCGGAAGGACGACATCTACCCGGCCCTGAACCCTTCCATCCACCTGCCGGATGTTGACCCTCACCGGATGCCGGGAACCCACTCCGAGAACCACGCGCCTGCACCTGAGCAACAGCTGCTCCTCGAGATCCTCGTCCATGCTGAAACCTTCAATTCGTAAGTCGTAGTCCATGATATCTCCGTTGTTCAGCTATTCAACCACCATAACCTGCATTTGTTATATGCATGATGAATGCCAGGTCGCCCGGTGATGGCAAAAAACCGCCGATATCCGGTTAACACTGGGATATCACCGCAGAAAACCCCGCACAGGCCCCGGGTTGCCCCGAAGTGTGTCTCGCCGCCGACACACCTCGAGTCTTGTATTTGCGACAAACAGATCAGGATTATGAGAATTTTCACCAACACGAAATGTCAAAACAACAGTTTGTTTAGGCCATTTGACCGCCTCGGGAGAGGCGGGTAGCATAGCTTTGCTCGCATGGGGATCCTATACAAGGAGCTCGACGATATGAAAATTGCCAAGATGATTGCCCTGTTTGCAGCCGCCTGGTTTCTTCTGTCAGTGGCGATGACAGGGTGCACGTGTGTCGTCAATCACTATCATTACTCAACGCCCAGACCGCAATACGTCGCCGGTCCGCCACCCGCTCCCCTGGAGGAGGTTTCGTCCACCGCGCCTTCCGACTACCACGTTTGGATCTCCGGATATTGGGACTGGGACCTCTCGGAGGAAACCTGGATCTGGGAAGACGGCTACTGGGAAGTACCCCCGCAAGACGGCATGACCTGGAGGGAGCCGTCCTACGACGACGACAACGGAGATTGGGTCTACGTTCCGGGTCGTTGGAGCGACGACGACTCCGAAGATTACTCCCACGGCATTCTCGCGGATCCGCCCCGCTGGATCGGACCCCCTGCGGACGACACCGGTGGCGACGAGGCCAAACGCATGATCGGTCCCAAGACCAAACGCATGATCGGTCCACCCATCGACACAGGGGACGGTGAGTCAGAACACATGATCGGTCCACCTATCGGCGACGATCAGGACAACGCCGCCATCGACAAAAAGCAGTCGCGCAAGATGAAGCCGGTCATACCGGATCCCCCCTTTCCCCAGGGAAGGAAGGTCATCAAATCCGAGGATTCCAATCCGTACGGCAGCCCCCCGGAAGTGGAACGTAAAACCGTGAAGCGCAGGTCACGGGACAGATCCTCTTCGGGCAAAAAGGTGAAAAAGAGGGAGCCGAGGAGAAAGACCGAATCGAAAAAGAAAACCGTGTCGAAGAAAAAGACCGAATCGAAAAAGAAAACCGAATCGAAAAAAAAGACCGAATCGAAGAAGAGCCAGCCGAAAAAAAAGAGCGACGACCCGGACGACAAACGTGGTAAGCGACGGGGCCGCTGACATCCCCGCGCAGGAGTTCGATTGTCCGCCGTCGGATGCGACCAGGCAATGCTGGTCTGATGGGAAAGGAAGGTGACGATGCCGCCTTGAAATTCAGAAGAGTCGTCCAGCGGGTGCAAATCCCGTCCGGTCAAAGCTGAGCCCGGCAGGCCGGTAGCCAGCCTTGCAGTG